>NZ_JAVAXX010000002.1:0-149852 GCF_042709275.1 Bacillus sp. LR_5
GAATCCCGGTTGTTTTAGAGGCCGGAGGCAAAACCATTGAACTGGCAGGCCTGCATGAGGAACTGGAGTATCTTTTAGAAAATATTAAAGATAATGCAAACTACGGAGAAATGGAAGAAAAAGTGAAACGCGTGTTTTTATAGAAACTGGTTCGGAATTGGGGGATGTATGATGGATGACAAACAATGGGAGCGTTTTTTAGTGCCTTACCGCCAGGCTGTCGAAGAGTTGAAAGTGAAACTCAAGGGGATCCGCACATTATATGAATACGAGGATGACCATTCTCCGATCGAATTTGTGACCGGGCGCGTCAAACCTGTGGCGAGCATACTTGAAAAAGCGAGACGGAAAAGCATACCGTTACATGAAATTGAAACCATTCAGGATATCGCAGGCCTTAGAATCATGTGCCAATTTGTCGATGACATCCAAATCGTAAAAGACATGCTGTTTGCCAGAAAAGATTTCACCGTTGTGGATCAGAGGGATTATATTGCGGAACATAAAGAGAGCGGGTACCGGTCATATCATCTTGTTGTGCTATATCCTTTACAGACGGTGTCCGGAGAAAAGCATGTTCTTGTGGAAATACAGATCCGTACGCTGGCGATGAATTTTTGGGCGACCATTGAGCATTCATTGAATTATAAATACAGCGGAAACATTCCTGAAAAAGTAAAATTAAGGCTTCAGCGTGCTTCTGAAGCGGCTTCCCGGCTTGATGAAGAGATGTCGGAGATCAGGGGTGAAGTACAGGAAGCTCAAGCTGCCTTTTCAAGAAAGAAAAAAGGAAGCGAGCAACAATAGGTAAAGGGGAAGAAAAGCATGAAATTTGCCGTATCATCAAAAGGTGATCAAGTTTCTGATACGCTGAAAAGCAAAATACAGGCGTATTTGTTGGATTTTGATATGGAACTGGATGAAAATGAACCGGAAATCGTCATTTCAGTTGGGGGCGATGGAACGCTTTTGTACGCTTTTCACAGATACAGCGACCGCTTGGACAAAACAGCATTTGTCGGCGTTCACACGGGTCATCTGGGGTTTTATGCCGACTGGGTTCCTCATGAAATTGAAAAACTTGTTCTCGCGATTGCGAAAACGCCGTATCATACCGTCGAATATCCGCTTCTCGAAGTGATTGTGACCTATCACGAAAACGAGCGGGAAGAAAGATATTTAGCATTGAATGAATGCACGATTAAAAGCATAGAAGGAAGCCTTGTGGCTGATGTGGAAATCAAGGGACAGCTCTTTGAAACCTTCCGGGGCGACGGCCTCTGCCTGTCAACGCCATCCGGCAGCACCGCCTACAATAAGGCGCTGGGCGGAGCGATTATCCATCCGTCTATTAGAGCGATCCAGCTTGCGGAAATGGCTTCTATTAATAACCGCGTATTCCGGACGGTCGGATCGCCGCTGCTTCTCCCTTCCCATCATGATTGCATGATTAAGCCGAGAAACGAAGTTGACTTTCAAGTGACGATTGACCATTTAACCCTTCTTCATAAGGATGTAAAGTCGATCCGCTGCCAAGTTGCATCCGAAAATGTGAGGTTTGCGAGATTCCGTCCGTTTCCATTTTGGAAAAGAGTCCAGGATTCGTTTATCGGAAAAGGTGAATAGAAAGAGGACGTATCGTGGATTATTTTTTTATCAGAAAGAACATTACTTCCGCTGAAAACGGGATAACTCTAAAAGAATATGCCGCTGAACTGGGAATTTCGAAACGTCTGCTGACCGATATCAAGTTTGGCGGTGGAGACCTGCTTATCAACGGTGAGCATGTGACGGTCAAATACGTTTTGAGAGAGGGAGATCTTCTTGTCGTCAAGTTTCCTGAGGAACAGGTAAGCGAGACGCTATTGGCAGAGCCTGTTCCGCTCGATATCCTGTATGAGGATGAACATGTACTTGTGATAAACAAGCAGCCGTATGTGTCATCTATCCCTTCGAGAGAGCACCCATCCGGCAGCATTGCCAATGGAATTATCCATCATTATCAAAAAAACGGAGTGCGGGCGACGGTTCACCTTGTAACCCGGCTTGACCGGGATACATCTGGTGTCATGCTTGTTGCCAAGCATCGCTTTGCCCACTCCATTTTATCGTCAGCGCAAAAAAACGGGCTTGTGAAACGCCGGTATGCGGCAGTGGTCCACGGGCGGTTGACACAGGCGGAGGGAACAGTCGATGCTCCGATTGGCAGACATCCTGACAGTATTATTGAACGGACGGTGACACCGGACGGCCAGAAGGCTGTTACTCATTTTTATGTCACATGCGCAAATGACGACTTGACCTCGGTGACATTGCAGCTTGAGACTGGACGTACCCACCAAATTCGTGTTCATATGAGCTATCTCGGGCACCCGCTGTGCGGCGATACACTGTACGGCGGAACGAGGCGGGAAATTGGCCGCCAGGCCCTGCACAGCGAGCAGCTTTCATTTATCCATCCGCTGACACAGGAGAACATGACGTTTCATGCTTCACTGCCTCAAGATATGAAAGAACTGATAAAAGGAGAGAATCAATGATTCTCTCCTTTTTTATATGGGGCGAAATCTTGATTCGTCATAAGGCAGGGAACTTGGAACAGAGACGGTTTTTATTTCTGGAAAGCGAAAGCCTGTCAGTTTATTTCCGAACACGCAGCCTGTATCAATGTTGATGGTGCGATTGACCTTCCGAGGCTCTTTCACAGGTGTATGGCCGTATACGACCCAAGCCTTGCCGTTATAGGCTGCCGCCCAATCACGTCTGACGGGTCTGCCGTCCGGATACGTTTCACCCGTCACATCACCGTAAAGCACAAAGTCTTTCACTCTGCGGGTATATTTGCCGATATCGTCAGCCTTTATGCCAGCATGGGCGACAACTAATTCTCCGTTATGTAAGATGTCGTAAAGCGGCGCTGTTTCGTACAGCTTCATAAACTGTTCGCTTACTGCTGTTCTTTCTTCTTTAGAAAGTTCTTCAAGCTCTGCCGCTGTTGTTTCGAGACCATGCATCACTTTCACCGGATTTCCTTTTAAGTAGCGGAACAGCTTATTGCAATGATTTCCCGGGACATAACGTACAGCGCCTTTTTCGTAAGCGCCCGCTACAAAGCGGATGACCTCTATCGATTTGGGTCCTCTGTCGGTTAAATCTCCGGCAAAAACAAGCATCCTGCCTTCCTCGTGGACAGGTACTCCATTTTTGATCGTATAGCCAAGCTTTTGGATTAATGCAGTCATTTCGTCATAGCAGCCATGAATATCGCTGATTATGTCGTAAGCCATTCGGCATCCTCCTTACCAATGATTTTATTTATTATGATGCAAAGTGTTGTGAGTCATCACAAGCTTTTATGTGCAAATTATAGAAGAATCATTTTCTAAACAGGATTTAGACCATATTACTTTATTTTTTATCATCACCCTTGTTAAAATCGCGTTATGTTTTTTTAAAAATTGAGGTTTTGTTCTTTGATTAAGAACTGGCATAACCCTGATCTAAAAAGGAGGTTCTGATTATGGCGCATACATCTGTCGCATCTTTAGTTGTTGTACTTATCGTTGCATTTTTGACACCCATCCTTTTGCATCGGTTTAAACTCAGCATCCCGGTTGTTGTTGCTGAAATCATTATGGGATTGATCATAGGAAAAAGCGGCCTTAATTTAGTTGTGGAGGGTGACACATGGCTCCAGACGCTTTCTATGCTCGGATTTATCTTTTTAATGTTTTTAAGCGGGCTTGAAATTGATTTTTCATCGTTTGAGAAAGGAAAGAAAAAGCAGCTTATGCCGAACGGCAAAGAAGCGCCTAATACGTTTGCTGCGGCATCTATTATCTTTGGCGGTATTTTTATTTTATCATTGCTGCTGTCTTATGGGTTCGTCTTGGCAGGATTTATCGAAAATGCATTCTTAATGACGCTTATTATTTCAACGATTTCATTAGGCGTTGTCGTTCCAACGTTAAAAGAAGAACGAATCATGAATTCAAATATCGGGCAGATTATTTTGCTCGTTGCTGTTATTGCTGATTTGGCTACGATGATTCTTCTTGCTGTTTTTTCCTCTTTATACGGAGAGGACAGCGGAAACATGTGGCTTCTGATGATCCTGTTTGCAGCCGGAGTGGTGCTTTACTTTTTCGGCCGGGTCTTCAAACATCGCTCTTTTGTTCAATCCATGTCAAAAGGGACGATCCAGATCGGAACGCGCGCGATTTTTACGTTAATTATCGTACTCGTTGCCCTGTCTGAATCACTTGGGGCAGAAAATATTCTCGGCGCTTTCTTAGCAGGGGTTCTCGTTTCCCTTCTTTCACCAAACAAAGAACTTGTTCAGCAGCTGGATTCATTCGGCTACGGGTTCTTAATTCCGATTTTCTTTGTGATGGTCGGTGTGAAGCTGGATATATGGACCCTTTTCCAAGATCCGAAAATATTAATCATGATTCCGCTTCTGCTTCTGGCGTTGTTAGTCAGCAAAATCATTCCTGTCCTGTACTTGAAGAAGTGGTATGATAACCGAACTGTTTTGGCATCTGGTTTCCTGCTGACATCAACGCTTTCGCTCGTGATTGCCGCTGCGACAATCGGTCAGCAGCTTCACGTGATCAGCGCAAATATGTCAGGAGCGCTGACGTTAGTAGCCGTCATTGCCAGTATTTTTTCGCCGGTCTTCTTTAAAAAATTGTACAAACGGGAGGAGCAGCCGGAGGAGAAAAAGACGATTACGTTTATCGGTGCAAACCAAATGACATTGCCTGTTACTCTTGAACTGCCGGAGGAAGAGTATGATGTGCGTGTTGTACACGTATACCAAGAGAATGCGGAGGAAAAGCTGTCAGAATCAGTATTTACTGTCGAAACGATTTCTGACTATGAACACGAGACGCTTGAGTCACTCGGCATTTTTGATACGGATATCCTCGTTGTTGCGACAGGGAATGAAGACATGAATGCGGACATTGCATTACTTGCAAAAGAAAAAGGCACAGAAAGAATCATTGCCAGCGTAGGATCACCGGAGAATGAAGCAGCTCTGAAGGAGCAGGGAATCAGCATCTTTTCTATTTTGTTGTCAACAAAAACACTGCTTCGCGCTCTGATAGAAGCGCCTGGAGTCATGAGGCTTCTCACGAACCAGGAGTCTTCGCTGTATCAAATTAATATGGAAAACAGCACTTACGACGGTGTGATTTTGCGGGAATTCCCTTTAACAGGCGACGTCATCTTTGTCAGGATTTTCAGAGGTGTGGATAGCATCGTTCCACATGGGGACACAAGGCTGAAACTGGGAGACCGCTTAATTGTTACCGGATCTCGCGGGTACGTAACGGAGCTTAAGAAAACATTAGAAGGATAAACCTTGACCAAATAGGGATTCGTGTTAATATAGAGGTGCAGAACAATTCAATATGTATTCGTATAACCACTAGGGGTGTCCTTCATAAGGGCTGAGATAAAAGTGTGACTTTTAGACCCTCATAACTTGAACAGGTTCAGACCTGCGTAGGGAAGTGGAGCGGTATTTGTGTTATTTTACTATGCCAATTCCAAACCACTTTTCCTTGCGGGAAAGTGGTTTTTTTATTTATCAGACAGGGGGAATGACGTGTGAAGTTTTCAGAAGAATGCCGCAGTGCAGCCGCAGAATGGTGGGAGGGGAGTTTTGTCCATCCGTTCGTTCAGGGAATCGGTGATGGAACGCTTCCGATTGACCGTTTTAAATACTACGTGCTTCAGGATTCTTATTATTTAACGCATTTTGCGAAGGTGCAATCGTTTGGCGCCGCTTATGCGAAGGACCTTTATACAACGGGACGGATGGCAAGCCACGCCCAAGGTACATATGAGGCGGAAATGGCGCTTCATCGCGAGTTTGCGGAGCTGTTGGAAATCAGTGAGGAAGAGCGTAAGGCGTTTAAGCCGTCTCCTACGGCATACTCTTATACATCCCATATGTACCGTTCGGTTTTGAGCGGGAATTTTGCTGAGATCTTAGCTGCCCTGCTGCCATGCTACTGGCTTTATTACGAGGTAGGTGAGAAATTGCTGCATTGTGATCCGGGGCATCCGATTTATCAGAAGTGGATCGGCACATACGGCGGTGACTGGTTCAGACAGCAGGTCGAAGAGCAAATCAATCGGTTTGATGAGCTGGCGGAAAACAGCACGGATGAAGTGCGCGCCAAGATGAAAGAGAATTTTGTTATTTCCAGCTTCTATGAATATCAATTTTGGGGAATGGCCTATCGAAAAGAAGGCTGGTCCGACCGCGGCATAAAAGAGGTGGAGGAATTTGGAGCTTCACGCCATAACTGATGACTGCAAGCCGGTTGAAGAGTTAGCGAGAGCCATCATAGCTATTCGGAATGAAGTTGATTTTATACACATTCGGGAACGGTCAAAATCGGCGGCCGACATTTTGAAACTGCTCGGGCTTATTTCCGAAGGCGGTGTTGATAAGCGAAAACTGGTCATGAATGGGCGGGTGGATATTGCGCTTTTTTCTACGATTCATCGCGTGCAGCTGCCGAGCAGCAGCTTTTCGCCGAAGCAGGTCAGAGCCAGATTTCCTCACCTTCATATCGGTCGGTCGGTGCATTCGCTTGAGGAAGCGGTTCAAGCAGAAAAGGAAGACGCTGACTACGTGTTGTTCGGCCATGTGTTTGAAACGGATTGTAAAAAGGGTCTTGAAGGCAGAGGTGTGTCATTGCTGTCAGATATCAAACAGCGGATTTCCGTCCCGGTTATTGCGATCGGCGGAATGACGCCGGACAGATTAAGAGACGTAAAACGAGCAGGAGCAGACGGTATTGCAGTCATGTCGGGAATTTTTTCTTCCGCTGACCCTTTGGAAGCTGCCAGACGATATTCCCGCAAGCTAAAGGAGATGCGCTATGAAAAGGCATTATGATGCAGTTGTCATTGGAGGCGGAATTATCGGTTCCGCGATTGCTTATCATTTAGCAAAGGAAAACAAAAACATCGCATTGTTTGAAAGTGGAACAATGGGCGGCAGAACAACAAGTGCTGCTGCCGGAATGCTGGGCGCCCATGCCGAGTGCGAGGAACGTGACGCGTTTTTTGACTTTGCCATGCACAGCCAGCGTCTGTACAAAGGTCTTGGAGAAGAGCTTTACACATTATCCGGTATTGATATCAGACAGCATAACGGCGGTATGTTTAAGCTTGCGTTTTCTGAAGAAGACGTGCAGCGGCTGAGGAAGATGGATGACTTAGGTTCTGTCAGCTGGCATACAAAAGAAGAAGTTTTAGAAAAAGAGCCGTATACGTCTGGTGACATTTTCGGGGCAGCCTTTATTCAAGATGATGTGCATGTTGAGCCTTATTTTGTTTGTAAGGCATATGCGAAAGCAGCGAAAGCGCTTGGGGCGGAGATTTTTGAGCATACTCCTGTCCTGCATGTCGACCGTGACGGTGAAGCGCTGTCCATCGAGACGCCGAATGGTAACGTATGGGCGGATCATGTCGCGGTTGCCAGCGGGGTGTGGAGCGGAATGTTTTTTAAACAGCTTGGGCTGAACAATTCATTTTTCCCTGTAAAAGGGGAGTGCCTGTCTGTTTGGAATGATGATATACCGCTGACAAAAACACTTTACCATGACCATTGCTATATCGTACCGAGAAAAAGCGGCAGACTGGTTGTCGGCGCGACAATGAAGCCAGGTGACTGGAGTGAAACACCGGATCTTGGCGGATTGGAATTGGTAATGAAAAAAGCAAAAACGATGCTGCCGGCCATTCAGAATATGAAGGTGGATCGTTTTTGGGCAGGACTGCGGCCGGGAACAAAGGATGGGAAACCGTACATCGGCAGACACCCTGAGGACAGCCGTATTTTATTTGCGGCGGGCCATTTCAGAAATGGGATTCTGCTCGCTCCGGCAACGGGCGCTTTGATCGGTGATCTCATGATGAATAAAGAGGTCAATCAAGACTGGCTGCACGCATTCCGAATTGATCGCAAGGAGGCGGTTCAGATATGATGCTACAGCTGAACGGTAAAGACGTGAAGTGGGAAAAAGACACAGGTACAATTCAAGACCTGCTGGCGTCTTATCAGCTTGAAAATAAAATTGTTATCGTTGAAAGAAATAAAGAAATTATCGGCAAAGAACATTATCACGAGGTTGAACTTTGTGATCGCGATGTTATTGAAATTGTCCATTTTGTAGGAGGCGGATGAGCATGTTAACAATTGGCGGGAAATCATTTCAATCAAGATTGTTGCTGGGCACGGGGAAATACCCATCGTTTGAAATTCAAAAGGAAGCGGTGGCCGTTTCCGAGTCTGATATTTTAACATTTGCTGTGCGGAGAATGAACATCTTTGAAGCGTCTCAGCCTAATTTTCTGGAACAGCTTGATTTATCCAAATATACGCTTCTGCCGAATACAGCGGGCGCCAGCACCGCTGAAGAAGCGGTCCGGATTGCAAGATTGGCAAAAGCGTCAGGGCTTTGTGACATGATTAAAGTCGAAGTCATCGGATGCAGCCGTTCTTTGCTGCCTGATCCTGTTGAGACATTAAAAGCGTCCGAACAGCTTCTTGAAGAAGGCTTTATTGTGCTCCCGTACACGTCGGATGACGTTGTACTGGCAAGAAAACTGGAAGAGCTTGGCGTGCATGCCATCATGCCGGGGGCATCTCCGATCGGATCGGGGCAAGGGATCTTAAATCCTTTGAATCTGTCATTTATTATTGAACAGGCGAAAGTGCCGGTTATCGTGGACGCCGGCATTGGATCGCCTAAAGACGCGGCATACGCAATGGAGCTTGGAGCGGACGGCGTACTTCTCAATACGGCTGTATCAGGCGCGAATGATCCTGTGAAAATGGCGCGTGCCATGAAGCTCGCAGTGGAAGCAGGGCGCCTTTCTTATGAGGCGGGGCGCATTCCGCTTAAGCAATACGGAACGGCAAGCAGTCCGGGAGAAGGTCTTCCTGTATGACGGACAGGTACTCCAGACAGGAGCTGTTTGCTCCGATCGGCCCAGCCGGCCAGAAGAAATTGAAAGAAGCGCGCGCCGTGATCATCGGCGCCGGCGCGCTTGGAACAGCGAGTGCTGAAATGCTGGTCAGAGCAGGAGTCGGCTCTGTGAAAATTGCCGACAGAGATTACGTTGAATGGAGCAACCTCCAGCGCCAGCAGCTGTATACAGAAGATGATGTCAAAAAAGAAATGCCGAAAGCGGCCGCTGCTGAGCATCGTCTCCGTTCGATTAACAGCGATGTCGATGTGACTGGCCTTGTCATGGATGTGACAGCGGAAAATATCTTCGAGCTGATTAAGGGCGCTTCGATCATTGTGGATGCGACTGATAATTTTGAAACCCGCCTGATCGTAAATGATGCTGCGGTCAAAGAAGGGATTCCTTTTCTCTACGGCGCCTGTGTAGGGAGCTACGGCCTCACCTTTACCGTAGTGCCGGGATCCACCCCCTGCCTGCATTGCTTGCTCGATACACTTCCGATTGGAGGAGCGACATGTGACACAGCCGGCATCATCAGTCCGGCTGTTTTGCAGGTAGCGGTCTTTCAGGTGACAGACGCGCTGAAGCTGCTGACGGGAGAGGGGTGCGAGCCAGTGCTGCGCTCCTTTGACTTGTGGAAAAACGAACGGTCAGAGGTGAGAGCGGCGGGTCTCAAACATGACGCATGCCCAAGCTGCGGCACAAAGGATTTTCCGTTTTTGTCATATGAAAACCAAACAAAAGCGGCTGTATTGTGCGGCAGGAACACGGTGCAAATCAGATCATCCTTTACAAAAGAAGCGGATCTTGAAGGGCTTGCCGGTCAGCTGAAGCAAGCAGGGCTTGAAGTAGCCGCGAACCCGTATTTAATTTCCTGCCGCTCGGATGATATGAAAATGGTGCTGTTCCGGGACGGCAGAGCATTGATCCATGGAACAAATGATATTGCCCGGGCAAAATCTATTTATCATAAATGGATTGGGTAATAAAAGGAGTGTAATGTATGAGTATATATAAAGCATTGACAATCGCCGGCTCTGATTCAGGCGGCGGCGCAGGGATACAGGCCGATATTAAAACCTTTCAGGAGCTTGATGTATTCGGAATGTCTGCGATTACGGCGGTAACCGCCCAAAATACGCTTGGCGTCCATGGGGTGTATCCGCTGACTGTAGAGGCACTGAGACAGCAAATTGACGCTGTTGCCGAGGATTTGAAACCGGACGCCGTAAAAACGGGAATGCTCTGGAATGCCGAAATGATTGAAGAAGTGGCGAGAAAAATTGACGAGTACGGGTTTAACCGTGTGATTGTTGATCCGGTTATGATCGCAAAGGGCGGTGCATCCTTGCTGCACGATGAATCAGTTGCTACCTTAAAAGAGCTGCTCATACCGAGGAGCTACGCGATTACGCCGAATGTTCCGGAAGCAGAAACGCTGACAGGAATGACAATCCGCTCGCTGGATGACCGAAAAAAAGCAGCGGAGCAACTCGTAAAGATGGGAGCTCAGCATGTGATTATCAAAGGCGGGCACCAGCCTGAGGACAATCACATTACTGACCTTCTTTTTGATGGAAACATGTTTATGCAAATCAGCCATCCTTATATCGATACGGAGCATACGCATGGCACGGGCTGTACCTTTGCTGCGGCTTTAACGGCTCAAACAGCTAAAGGAGACAGCATCCATCAGGCATTCGAGGTTGCGGCCAACTTTGTCCGCGAAGCGGTGGAAAATACGCTCGGCATCGGATCGGGCCACGGGCCGACAAACCATTTCGCCTTTAAACGAAACAGCTTAAAAACAAGCCAATGAGATCACCAGCGGATGGTGATCTCTTTCACGTTTGTCTATCGTATGCGCTTTTCATCTGGACAAGGTTATGATATGATAGGAATTAAGATCAGGTACTAATACTATGTCTTTATAAAATATAGGAGGCTTTATACATATGAATTTTTCACTTGAAGGCCGCAACATTGTTGTGATGGGGGTAGCCAACAAACGCAGTATCGCGTGGGGAATTGCGCGCTCTTTACACGAAGCGGGTGCACGTTTGATTTTCACATACGCAGGAGAACGCCTTGAGAAATCTGTTCACGAGCTTGCCGGTACGCTAGAACGCAATGATTCCATTATCCTTCCTTGCGACGTAACAAACGACGCGGAAATCGAAACTTGCTTCGCAAGCATTAAGGAGCAGGTCGGTGTGATCCACGGTATCGCGCATTGTATCGCGTTTGCCAATAAAGAAGAGCTCGTCGGCGAATACTTAAACACAACTCGTGACGGTTTCCTTTTGGCCCATAACATCAGTTCATATTCTCTGACAGCTGTTGTGAAAGCTGCACGTCCGATGATGACTGAAGGCGGAAGCATTGTCACTTTGACTTACCTTGGCGGAGAGCTTGTGATGCCGAACTACAACGTCATGGGTGTAGCGAAAGCTTCTCTTGATGCAAGTGTGAAATACTTAGCTGCTGACTTAGGAAAAGAAAATATCCGCGTTAACAGCATTTCTGCCGGCCCGATCAGAACATTATCTGCTAAAGGCATCAGCGATTTCAACTCCATCTTAAAAGACATTGAAGAGCGTGCGCCGCTTCGCCGCACGACAACACCTGAAGAAGTGGGCGATACAGCTGCGTTCTTATTCAGCGATATGTCCCGAGGCATTACAGGTGAAAATCTTCACGTTGATTCAGGTTTCCATATCACTGCCCGCTAAGCAGGATCTATGTCAAGCAATCCCGAACAGGGATTGCTTTTTTATTTCTTCTGATTTTCAGCTTTCTGTCATATAGATAGAATATGACACAATCGGAGGGATGAAGATGTCTAATAAGAAAAGAAACGCGGATAAAAAACCGCTCATGTATATTGTTCAGCCGGATTATGCAGAAACAGCAAGATCATCCATGCAGGAGATTGTCATCAAAAAAAAGGCTAAACCCGCTCCGCCAAAAGCAGAGGAAAAGCCGGCCTACCATGAGAAACAGCAGGAGGAAGCCGTGGCAAAGGAGGTCCAGCAAGCAGACCAAAAGCCTGCAGCTGAGCCAGTGAGTCAGCAAACACAAGAGGTGAGAGAGCCAGAGAACACAAAGAACCAGCAGGAGCAGGAAGCAGAGCCGCAGGCCATTGAAGAAACCGTCGAACACGAGCCTCCGAAAGCAGAAAAAAAGGAAGAGCCTGCGCTTGAGGCCCGGAAGCCTGAAAAAGAACCGGAAGCTGTCCACAGTGCTGATAAAGCGGAGGAAAAAGCACCGCCGGCACGAAAAGTGAAAAAGCCGATGAGCAAGATGACGATTCATGAAAAAATTGATTTTTTAACAAAGCTGCCTCATAACATGCCGAGAGCGCTTTGTTTGATTGAAGCCAATGGAAGAACGTACAGGGGCGTGATTGTCGGAAGAAGAAATGATTCCGTCCTGCTCCGGACGACTGGAAACGGTGCGCCGACTGAACTGTCGATTGATGAAATCACCTCTTTACATCCGCTCGGTTTTTAATAAAATGAAAAAAGCTGCCCGGCAGATCTTCCCGGACAGCTTTTTTACATAGAGAAAAGCCTGCAGGCCTGCAAGCTTTTCCAGCTTATGATTAATGGTGATGATGCGTGCGATTGATTAATCGTGGATTTAAGCAGTTGATTGCGCAAAAGCAGTCTAAGTCCACTTCAATGCAGTAGTTCGTTTTTTCAAGTCGGAACACTTCACAAACCGTATCTGTATCGGTGAAGTCCAAAATGTGTTTGTGTTCGTCAAATGCGATTAATAATGACAGTGTTGCGCAGCTGTCATGAACTTTTTCCACTCTGAAAAATACTGTATTAAAGCAAGGGCCGTTATCGAGTTCGCCGACATTTCCGAAGGCCACTAAGGGCTTTGATTTTGATGTAAATATTGCAAAAGGCACCGTATCGCCTAGCGAATGGGTTGGTGACAAAAGCTTTGAATGGCAGCTTGTCGGGCAGTCCTCTTCAACAGCGTGTTGCAGTTCTTCAATATTTTCTACAGCTTCACGCACGCAGCATGATGTTTTCTGGCTCATATTATCCCTCCTGCCTTATAAATTTGAGACTGGCGAAATGATGGAGAGTCAGCTGCCTCACGCTGGAAGCAGCTGAATAATTTGCACCTGTAATAGAGTTTGGAAGGGGATTCCTCTTTACAAGTGTTTATCCATTGTGATGATGCTTTTTATCTCTGTTAGGGGATGTTCTGTCAACTAACTCTGGCGACAGGCACTGAATGGCACAGAAGCATCCAAGATCCACTTCAATGCAGAAATCTGTTTTTTCAAGCCCGAAGAAATCCGGGTCGCAAGGGTGGCAAACACTTAAGGTATCGCCTTTGACATCGACCGGGCGTAAAATAGACAGTGTTGCACAGCAATCGCATAATTTTTCGACGCGGAAGAAAATGGATTCAAAGCATTGCATATCATCCACAAATCCCCCCACGTTTCCGAATGTGGAGAACAATCCGCCTTTTTTATCAAAAACGAGAAACGGAATTGTGTCTTTTCCAGCAATCGTAGGGTTTAAAAGGTTGGTATAGCAGCCAGTCGGACACTGTTCTTCAACTGCCTCCTGCTCTGCTAAAATCTTTTCCACTGCATCGCATACACAGTTCTCATGCCGGCCATGGGTTTTTCCGCAGCTCATTGATTTCAGCTCCTTCTTTATAGGGTATTTGACTTTAGTCCTTAACAACATATGTACCCGTGCCCCACTTGGTGTGGGTGAACGTCTATATATTCATCATATGCTTGGAAAATAAGAAAAAGCAGAGCGTTTTTAGCTCTGCTTTTAAGTCCTAGAGGACAAGAGTAATAACTAGGATAGCTACGAGGGTATTTGTTGCTGTAGAGATAAGTGTTGCGATATCGGCATCTACTGTTGAGACGTTTACGCCGCGGGAGCATTCGATGAGAACTTTTTGGCGGTTTACTTGTTTGTTAGCTGTAAGCTGCAATAAATCTTGTGCGACTAATTCGGCAATTACTCCGTCTGCAATGGATGTCAGAGTAGCTGTAACTACAGCGGCATTAAGCGCTGTTACAACTGATGTTACTGCTTGAACGTCTGTAGATGTAACGTTAATGTCACAAGAATCTCTGATAATAATCGTCTCATCGGAGACTTGTTTGTTGAGATTTGCCTGAGCTAGATCTTGGTCGATGAAGGCGTTGTCGTTGCCAAAAAACCCATTGCCATTACAGCAAACATCGCAATGACATTTTCTTTCGTGTTTTTCTTTCTCTTTCTCTTTGTCATCTAACGGATGGTCACAGTCAGGATCAAGTGCAACCCAAGAATATGGTCTGCTTTCCATATCTATTCCTCCTTTTCTTTTACTGTTATTAAATGAGCGAGCCTCTTACTTTGACTGAGTCATATATCTTGATGAAGCGCCCTATTTTTTATGATTAATTTGAATTGTTATTATTTTGCCGTCTTTGTCTGAGCTGTTCAATTAGCTGCTCTCTGCGGCTTAGCGGTTTTGCGTTCTTTTGCTCTTGCACCGATTCTTCTTTCTTCTTCTTTTGGTTTTCAATTAATGCTTCTGATTTAGCCTGCAAATCCTTTACCAGATTCAAGAGCATTTCTTTTTCTTCGTCTGATACTTCTTTCATTTTGTCTTTCGTAACACCATGTTTAAGAAATATATTTTGGACCAGCATTTTCGTCATCGGATCAACTTCCGGAAGCTTAGCAAGCTCTTCTTTGATTTTATCGTTGTCTGACATTTGTTTTCACCTCGACTTTTAAGTTTGTGAAAAAGAAAGGGTTAAAGGACGTCAAGTTCATTGAGAATGCTGTTTAACACCTGAAGCAAGATTTGTACAAAGGTTATTATCTCGTCGGCAGACAAAGTAATTGTAATGTTTCGGCTGTTGATAATTTTAATAATGGTTCTTTTTTTGATTTGGGAGTTATCCAGAATAAGAATTTCACTTGCCACTGCGTCAGCCAAATCCTCGTCGGCGATGACGAGCTGAGTCGCCAGGATAATCATGGTTGTCACAAAGGCTTGTATAGAAAGGGCAGATGTTATATGTGATGTATCTATTGTGATATTTTCGCAATCAATGACTTCGATCTGCTGTTCGAATTCGCTTGATAATTGCTCAAATATTGCAGGGTGCAGGGATTCAACTTCTTCTTCAAACGACATAACCTTCACTCCTTTCTTATCCATACTCTATATAATGCAAATGGGGTGCAGAGCGGAATAATAAAAATAACCAATTTTCCGCCGGACAAGATACAAATTCATGAAAGCTAGGGTTTCTGCATATATGTGAAGGGGATGACGAAAGGAGTGAACAAGTGGTTATCAATTGGCTGTCTCTTTTCCTTCTTTCGCTTGCGGTCTTTCGGCTCGCTCGGCTGCTGGTGTTTGACACGATTATGGCGCCGCTTCGCAGCCTGTTTCATGAAGAGAAGGAGGAAAAGGATGCAGACGGGAACATTGAAACGTATATCGTGATTAAGGGAACGGGGGTAAGGGCGTTTATTGGTGAATTGCTGAGCTGCTATTGGTGCACAGGCGTGTGGTGCGCCGGCTTTTTGATTTTATGCCAGGCATTAATCCCGCAAATTGCCCAGTGGCTGATTTTGCTTCTGGCGATCGCCGGTCTTGCCGGTATTATTGAAACACTTGTATCAAAATGGCTGCAGGAATGAGGCGTTCCCACCAGCAACTTTTCACTAGCATCCGCATAAAGTAGCATATATGACATAAGGAAAGGAAGGGACCATAATGAATCAAATCAATAAACCTTCCCAAAAAACTCCATATACGGATTCGTCGTCTCAATCAAAAAAGATCAAAAAGAAAGGCTGCGGGTGCGGAAAGAAAAAGAAAAAACCTCAATAACCTGGCAAAGAAACCGGAGATTTCCGGTTTTTTGTTTTTTAACGGAGCGGTCTCACTCAGCATATATCATGAGTGGGGGGATGCCAGTGAATGAGTTTGAAAAATGGATTGACGGGAGATATGAAGCTCACGAACAAAAGCAAAAAGAGCATGAAGACACTATGAGCAGTATCAGAAAAGACTTGGATGCATTTGATGGAGCCGGTTTGGCGTTTGAAGAGGAGATTGAAGAACTGGCTGAAAAAACTGAAGCCTTGCTCAAAAAACACAAGGCTCAGTACGAACAATCATAAATCCGCAAACGCCCTATGCGAATATCCAAGCCGATTAAGGCTGCACACATAGTGTATAGAGAGTAAAGGAGGTGCTTATCTATGGGCTTTGGATACGGATTCGGAGGAGGCTACGGCGGCTGCGGCTATGGCGGCGGTTATGCTGGCGGTTACGGCGGCGGCTATGGTTCAACATTTGTTCTTTTAGTCGTATTGTTCATTCTCCTTATCATCGTGGGTGCATCTTTTTATAACTTCTAAGGTTTATTGAGGGAAGTACGGGTGATGTCCCGTACTTCCTTGCCTTGTGTTCATTTTTTATTTTTGGAAAAAGCACATTGAACAATGGGTATTCATACAATACCGTATCACTCCGCCAAAAGGAGGCGTATTATGGATAATCAATTTTTTAAGAACATCGAAAAGAAAACAGGTGTCAATATGCAGGATGTCATGAATCTTGCCGGCTCCCTTCAAAACGCCAATTTTAAAGACGAAAACACAGTCCGCAGTGTCATTAAGCGCGTAGCGCAGCTGGCAAACAGACGCGTGCCGAAAGAATTAGAAGATAAGATTGTTCAGTCCATTACAAGCGGAAAAGAAAAGCTTGATTTTGGTACGATTTCTAAAATGTTGGATAATAAATAAGCAGAGGGCCTGGCTGACTCATTTCAGCGGGCCTTTTTTATAGAAAAAACCCGGCAGATCACTGCCGGACTGTTAGTTATGCAAGGGATGTCTTGCTTGCTGTAAAAGAGGATATAAAAATCTTGAACGGTGGGCCGTTTTGCCGCGCCTGTTTGCGGGACAAGACAAATATAAATGCTGTTTGGCCCGGGTCATGGCGACATATAAAAGGCGTCTTTCTTCCTCAAGAGGAGCTTCATCTCCTTTTCTCGCTGTTTCTAATGAGAAATCGTGCGGAATCGAGCCATCTACCGTGCCTAACACGTAGACGGTTTTGAATTCAAGCCCTTTTGACCGGTGAATGGTCATCAGCTGAACGCCATTTTCATCCGTTCTGTTTTTCTCAGCGGCTCTCATATGGTCTACGTGGGCGAGAAAATCAGGAATCGTTTTGAACTTCTTGGCGACGACCTTGATGTCACGCAGGTCATCGGATCCTTTTTCCAGCTTGTTGCTCTCATTGCCCCGTTTTTTTAAATACTCGGAGAAGCCCATTTTTCCTTCTGCAAAGGTGATCGCTTCCACCGGCTTCATTGTGCGGAGGCTTGCGAAAAACGGTACGATCTTCTTGATTTTGTCCAGCTGGAATGGCTTTAGATCAGACAGTTTGGCCAGCGCTTTAATCATGGAGCAGTCCTCGGTAATCGAGAGCGCCTTCAGCGTGTTCAAAGCGGACTGTTTTAAGAACAAGGCTGGCAGCAAGTGCTTAATCGCCTCAGTGTCATCCTCATTTTGGCTGGCGTACAAGTATGCGAGAATCTGGCGGACGATCCGTCTGCTGTAAAACGATTGGACGCCGCGGTCTGCTGTATATGGAATTGACGAATGATGAAGTCTTTCGTATATAGCACGGCCTCCGCTGTTTGTGCGGTAGAGAACTGCAAAGTCTTCAGGTCTTGCCCCGTTTTGAATTTTTTCTTTGATATCGGAAACGACCATTGTTGCTTCTTCCTCTTCGTCATAAGGATAAAACAGCACAGGGACCTGGACGTCATCTCGCGCCGCTTCAAGCATTTTGGCATACCTGTTTTTGTTCTTTTTCACGACGATATCAGCACTGGAGACGATCGGGTGCGTAGACCTGTAGTTCGCGGTTAAATAGATCGTCTTCGCTCCAGGGTAATCCTTTTGAAAATCAAGAATAAAAGACGGATTGCTTCCGCGGAATGCGTAGATAGACTGGTCATCGTCACCGACGCAGCACAGGTTTTGCTCCGGGCTTGCCAGCATTTGCATGATTTTATATTGAACCGGGTTAATGTCCTGAAACTCATCAATTAAGATATAAGTAAACCGAGATTGATATTGTTCCAGAAGATCCGGCCGATCGATAAACAATTCATAGCAGGCTGAAGCCATGTCATCAAAATCAAATTGGTTGTGCTCTTTTTTCTGGCGTTCATAATGTTCATATAATCGATAGACTTGTTTTTCCCACTCATCTTGTAAAGGGATGCGTTCATTCGGCACATAAGTGTTTTTCCAGAAACCAATCTGCTGCAGGGCCTGATCAACAGGGAACTCCTTCTCATCTATACCTTCTTCATAGAGTGCTTTTTTGATATATTGTTCCCGCTGCCACTCCATTTTCAGCAGATGCTCGCCGTTCCATTTAGCAGAATCATAGTGATACAAAATCTTATAAAACAAGCTGTGGAATGTTCCGGTGACAAGTCTTCTCACTTTTGCAGGCTGTAAACCGTACTGCTTCGCCATACGCTCTTTCATTTCGGCGACGGCTTTTGTCGTAAAGGTGACAAGCAGCATGTTTTCCGGAGGTATGTCTAAGTGTTCAATCATGTGGGCGGCGCGAGCCGTTAGCACCCGTGTTTTCCCGCTTCCCGCACCTGCAAGCACTAGCAGTGGGCCTTCCGTTTCCGTGACAGCTTTCAGCTGATCCGTGTTCAAGCCGACAGACGGAAATAGATTCGTATCAGGTTCTATTGTTTTTTGAACAAATGGTGTTCCGGGTTTAATGCTTCTCGGCCGCTTCCATTCAGTGACAGCTGAAGACGATTCAGCAGCGATCGCTTTTCCCTTGGGCAAACGAAAGACACCGGATTCCTGATCGTCTTCTTTTTTCTCCTCTTTAGCGGGTTTCGTTTCGCAGGCCTCCTCACATGCCGGAAAATGGCCTGGCTGGCGGTGGATAAACTCCGGCGGATCGGCGATATTGAGCCTTAACAAAACGGGTTTTCCGCAATGAGAACAAAATAAATGTCCTTTTATTCCTTCTTCAAAGAGGAATTGGTAATGTTCTCTCGAATATGTATGTAAATGTATAGTTCGATCATTCAGTCGGGCGCATTTCAAACAGGGATCCTCCCAATCAAAAAAAGGTGTTCATTACAGACAAAGACTATCATATCAAAAGAAACGTGTTTCAAAAAGTAAGTTTAAGGGAAAAGAGACAGCAGAAGGGTGGGTATCGTATGATATATGCAGGTCAAATTCAGAACCAGCAATACGCTCAATATGCAAATAGAACGATTGGACATAAGCAGGATTACGCCGGAACCGAAAAAATCAACTATGTCTCGTTTCAGCGGGTATACAAGGAACTTGAAAAGCAGCAGGAGAATCAAACGGCCGCTGAAAGAAAAGTAAACGAGACAAAACGTAAGCGCTCTCTTTATAAGAGATTGCGAGAAAAAGGAATGGGCACTTATATTAATCGATATGTATAAAAAACCGTTCACATCAAGAGAACGGTTTTTTATGTGCGGAAAAAATCCGGATCTCAATAGACCTGGATGCTGTTTAGTCTTTAATCATTTGTAAGTGGGGAATGCCGGCATCGAGAAATTCTTTTTCAGAAAGCACGCGATACCCGTGTTTCTTGTAAAACGGCACAGCCTGCGTTTGCGCGTTTAAAATGAAACCGGAAGCGCCGCCGTCTGCCGCCGCTTTTTCGAGTGCCTTCATAATGATGCCGCCGACACCGGCGGAGCGGTGGCTTTTCAATACGCAAATCCGCTCTAACTTGCCGTAGCCGTCCTTCATACGCCATCTTCCGGCGCCGACAGGCTTTCCGCCGTCATACACGACGATATGCTCCGACTCATTTTCAAGTTCGTCAATTTCTTCTTCAGCAGGTACGTTTTGTTCTTTGACAAAGACTTCTTTTCTTACATAAAATGCATCTTTCATTTGTTCTTCATTTTTTGCGATAACTGCTTCCAAACGATTATTCTCCTCCGCCTAGCAAGAAGGTTTCATATACTGTCCACGATCCGTTTTCTAGCTGGTAAAGCAAGTGGAAACGATCAACGATTTCTTCATGCGACACTTCCTGCATTTTTAATTGTCCCAGCACATCTGAATGCTCATCGTCGGAAAGATTTTGGCCGACCGTCACATGCGGAACGAAATTATATTCCTGTTCACCAGCCAACACACCGGTGTATAACTTTTCATTGAGTGTTTTTAATTCTTCCGTCGGCTCTGCTTTGATGTAAATGACATTATTGACAGGCGCAAATGAGCTGTATTTTGTCATTTTGAGAACGATCGGATGGGACTCCTTTGCGATGTTTCTCAGATGTGATACAAGCTGATCCGCTTTCTCCTCTTTACATTCAAACGATGCTCTCAGCGTCAAATGGGGCGGGATCAGGGAATAGCTCGGATCATAGCGCTTTCTGTAAGAGTTCGCAAGGTCTTGGAGTTTTTTTGATGGAAATAAAACGATTCCGTATTTCATATTATGTCCCTCCTGGAAATAAAGTATGATAGAATATCAAAGCATTTTTTTCAGCGCCGGCGTGATGAGCGGCTGCCAGTATGTCCATTTGTGATCTCCGTCAAATGATTCAAAATAATAATCGGAAAGCTTCTCCTCCAGCAGCTGTTTCAGCTCCTGATTCGGTTCTGTAAAGTCCAGAATGTTTCCGTCTGTCGTGTGGACGTCAGTTTCTTTTGTTCCGATTTGGTGATAAATAGAGAGGTGTTTGATATCGTCTGACTGTTTCACAGCTCCCAATACATGTTTGTCAACATAGGGAGACTGCATGATGATGTTTCCGAACATATTCGGATAATCAAGCGCTGTCATAAGAGAAACGGTCGCTCCGAGAGAATCACCGATCAGCGTCCGACCGTAGCCGACTTGATAGGTTGGATACTCGTCATCCGCAAACGGAACGAGCTCATGGGCGATGAACCGTTTATACGCCGAAAATTTTGAGCCTTCCGGATGATAGGTTTTTCTGCGCTCTTTTACATCCTTATAAGGAACACCGATAATAATGCTCCGGTCTATTTCTCGCTTGGACAGCAATTCTTCGACCTGTCTGCCGATTCTCCCCAGCCTGAAATAATCGTGGCCGTCCTGCGCGATAATGACATGGTATTTATAAAGCGGGGAGTAGTTGGACGGCAGATAAACGAGCAATGTCATTTCCTCGTTAAGCTCTTTTGAAAAGAATTTCTTTTCTTGCACTGTGCCGTTTTTCGGTGCCATAATGCATTCCTCCAGGACATCACTAGACTTTCTTGCTGTTTTCCATTATTGTACCATGAATTATTAGAAATTTCTCTCTTTAAACTGTTCGGAACTCGAAGAAAAAAGTGTTGAAATAAACTGCAAATTGCGCTAATATAAAACAATCAGAAAATTGAAATCGATATTTCTTATCGTGAGAGGTGGAGGGACTGGCCCTTAGAAACCTCAGCAACCGGCTTGTTTTGCATTATGTGCAAAACGCCAAGGTGCTAAATCCAGCAAGCGTTTTTTATGCTTGGAAGATAAGAAGAAGCGTTAAACCCCTTCTTCTTATGAGGAAGGGGTTTTTTATTTTGAAAAGGGAAGGTGTCAGCTATATGTCACAGCACGTTGAAACGAAATTAGCCCAAATTGGAAACCGAAGCGACGAAGTAACGGGAACAGTGAGTCCTCCTATTTATTTATCAACAGCATACCGCCACAGAGGAATCGGAGAATCTACCGGATTTGATTATGTCCGCACAAAAAATCCGACACGCCAGCTTGTTGAGGACGCGATCGCCAGCTTAGAAAACGGAGCGAGAGGGCTTGCCTTCAGTTCGGGAATGGCTGCCATCCAAACGATTATGGCGCTGTTTAAAAGCGGAGATGAACTGATCGTTTCATCGGACCTATATGGCGGCACATATCGTCTGTTTGAAAACGAATGGAAAAAATATGGATTGACCTTTCATTACGATGATTTCAGCGATGAGGACTGTTTACGCTCTAAGATTACGCCGAATACAAAAGCGGTGTTTGTGGAAACACCGACAAATCCGCTCATGCAGGAGGCGGACATTGAAAAGATCGCCCGGATCACAAAAGAGTACGGTCTTCTGCTGATCGTTGATAATACATTTTATACACCGGTCTTGCAAAGGCCGCTTGAGCTGGGAGCCGACATTGTGATTCACAGTGCAACCAAGTATTTAGGCGGGCATAACGACCTGCTTGCGGGACTTGTCGTTGTAAAGGATGAGCAGCTTGGTGAGGAAATGTTTCAACACCAAAATGCGATCGGCGCCGTCCTGCCTCCGTTTGATTCGTGGCTTCTGATGAGAGGAATGAAGACGCTGAGCCTCAGAATGCGCCAGCATCAGGCAAACGCGCAGGAGCTTGCGGCGTTTTTAGAAGAGCAGGAAGAAATTTCTGATGTACTATATCCCGGAAAAGGCGGCATGCTGTCCTTCCGTCTACAGAAAGAAGAGTGGGTCAACCCATTTTTAAAAGCGCTGAAGACCATTTGTTTTGCAGAAAGCCTCGGCGGGGTGGAGAGCTTTATTACATACCCTGCCACACAGACACACATGGATATTCCTGAAGAAATCCGCATCGCAAACGGAGTCTGCAATCGTCTGCTGCGTTTTTCAGTCGGAATTGAACATGCAGAAGATTTAAAAGAAGACTTAAAACAGGCGTTATGTCAGGTCAAAGAGGGAGCTGTTTCATTTGAGTAATCACAATTGGACGCTGGAAACCCAGCTCGTGCACAATCCATTTAAAACAGATGGCACAACAGGAGCGGTTAGTGTACCGATTCAGCACGCATCAACTTTTCACCAATCTTCATTTGAAGAGTTTGGCGCGTATGATTACAGCCGCTCAGGAACGCCGACAAGAACAGCGCTCGAAGAAACAATTGCCGCACTGGAAGGCGGAACGAGAGGATTTGCTTTCAGTTCAGGCATGGCTGCGATCTCAACAGCATTTTTATTGCTGTCACAGGGTGACCACGTTCTTGTGACAGAAGATGTATATGGCGGAACCTTCCGCATGGTAACAGAGGTGCTGACCCGGTTTGGCATTGAGCACACGTTTGTTGATATGACGGATAGTAACGAAGTGGCGCGGAATATCAAGCCGAATACAAAGGTCATTTATATGGAGACACCGTCAAATCCGACACTTGGGATTACTGATATTAAAGCGGTTGTTCAGCTTGCAAAAGAAAACGGCTGTTTGACCTTTCTGGACAATACATTCATGACACCTGCACTGCAGCGTCCGCTTGATCTCGGTGTGGATATTGTGCTTCACAGTGCAACAAAGTTCTTGAGCGGACACAGTGATGTGCTTTCAGGCCTGGCTGCTGTAAAGGATGAAGAGCTTGGGAAGCAGCTGTATAAGCTGCAAAACTCGTTCGGCGCCGTCCTTGGCGTGCAAGATTGCTGGCTTGTGCTGCGCGGATTAAAAACATTGCAGGTCCGTTTAGAAAAAGCAAGTCAAACAGCTGAGCGGCTTGCGGAATTTTTCCAGAAGCATCCGGCGGTGAAGCGCGTGTATTATCCGGGGCTGGCTGATCATCCGGGCGCTGAAATCCATAAAAGCCAGTCAACGGGAGCGGGCGCCGTGCTATCTTTTGAGCTTGAAAGCAAAGAGGCCGTTAAGAAATTAGTAGAGAATGTATCACTTCCGGTCTTTGCTGTAAGCCTCGGCGCCGTGGAATCGATTTTGTCTTATCCGGCAACGATGTCTCACGCGGCAATGCCTAAGGAAGAGCGTGAAAAACGCGGCATCACAGACGGCCTGCTCCGTCTTAGCGTGGGAGTCGAACATGCAGACGATTTAGAACGTGATTTCGCACAAGCGCTGAAAGAAATTGCGCCAGTGGCGGTTCGATAAAAAGAAGCCGGGGATGGCCCCGGCTTCTTTTATTGTTCATCATCAGGATTCAGAATCGCGAGGACTTG
The DNA here is from genome assembly GCF_042709275.1 of Bacillus sp. LR_5. Taxonomy (NCBI): domain Bacteria; kingdom Bacillati; phylum Bacillota; class Bacilli; order Caryophanales; family Bacillaceae; genus Bacillus; species Bacillus sp. LR_5. Next base: position 24,024 of record NZ_JAVAXX010000002.1, read on the forward strand.
ATGATCCTCCCAAACGCCGTTGATTTTCACATTTTTTCGGGCGATGCCCTCTTTATGAAATCCCGCTTTTTCCAATACACGCATGGACCCGAGGTTGCGGGGCATCACACCGGCTTCAATACGGTGCAGTTTCAATTGGTGAAACGCAAAATCAACAATCAATTTGACGGTCTCTGTCATAAGGCCCTTTCCATTATGGGCTTTGTCTAAAAAATACCCGATGAACGCAGTTTGCAGCGCCCCGCGGATGATTTGAAAGAGCGAAACCGTCCCGATTAATGTATTGTCTGACGCAGCGAAAATGCCGAAATGATACTCTTCATCTTCCTCCAGTCTTTGCTGATACTCTGCTATTCTTTTTCTTTGCCCCTCAACCGTATAGTAATCGTCTGCGCGTATCATGGAGAACTGTTCAAAGAAATCCTGATTTTCGCTTTGCAGTCGCAGATTTTCTTCCGCATCCTTTACTTCTAAAGGTCTTACATAGATGTTTTTTCCTTTTAACATATCAGTGATCTCTCCGTTCTCATGTCAGCATTCCTCTTACATTATTCTGAGGAAACTGTAAAAATCCTTTTTATAAGAAAGAAGAAAACCAGTTTCCCATAAAGGTGCCGACATAGTTCCCAATTAAGTAGCCGAGCGTACCAACAAGCATGATCGGGGCGACAAGTTCCCGCCATCCCTTGGCAATTGCCATCGCAGCTGCGGTCGTAGGCCCCCCGACAGCAGCGTTGACAGCGAGCAGAATTTCTTCAAGCCGCACGCGGAACAATTTTCCGACGGCTAAGGAAACAGTTAAATTGCTAATCGCAATGATAAACACAAATAATAGAATAAAAGGCGCATTGGTAACGATTAAGCGCAGATCTGCAGGAATGCCGATCACCACAAAAAACAAATATATCAAAAAGGTTCCAAGCTCTTGAGATCCATTAAGCCTTTCAAAAAAACGAGGGAATAGAAAAATGATAAGAACAGTTAAAGACGTGAGCATCAGATACTGATCGCCAAGCGTTCCGGTCAAAAGGGGATGAGAAAAAAGGCTTTTAAAAAAGCCGGAAATCTTCACACTAACTGCAACAAGCGCAAAAGCAGCACCGGCATTAAAAGTGATATCCTTTAAGGAAATGTCCTTCCGTTTCCAATAGCTTTCTGCACTGTTTCCGCTCTTTCCATCGGCTTTTACTTTTTCTTCAAACGGCATAGCATAATGCCGCTGAAACCATTTAACTGCAGGAATACTGATTAATATAAAAAACAAAAGCGCCATCATAACATTATCAGCCACAACGGTAGCCGACACATATTCCCCCGGTGTCTCAAATTTTGCCGCCATCGCCGCAAAGTTGATCCCGCCGCCGATATATGAGGCGCTGATCATCCCGCCGATTTTATCGAGATAAGGAATATGCTGTTTGAAAAGAAAAAAAGAGAGAATGCTCCCAAGCACAGTGCCAGCAGAGCTAATCAGAAAAATAAACAACAAACGCCTGCTTTCCTTAAAAATCTGCTGCACATTGATCTGAAACAGCAAAAGGGGAATCGCCAGCGGCACCACATAAGACCACACAGTATCATATACAGGCGACTCAACAGGAAGCACTCCTATATTTGTAAACACCATAGCACCTAAAAGCGCAATGATAGCACCCGACACAGCGGACGCCCACTTAAAGCGCTGCTCCAGCCCGATGCTCACTGCCGCCCACACCGCAATAAACCCCCACAATACCCAAACATCATCAGAAGAAATCAAAGAATGCAAAACCCCATCACTCCTATTGTTAGAAAATTAAGACATATTATAATAGCCGGGGAACGGAACAGCAAGTCCGAAAAAAAGTTTTTCTAAAAAAGCAGTTGACGAATAGAAGGGAAGGTTATATAATAGAACTTGTCAGAAAGACAACAACATACCCAGCAACACATACATATCATGATTCCGTAGCTCAGCTGGGAGAGCGCTACCTTGACAGGGTAGAGGTCGCTGGTTCGAGCCCAGTCGGAATCATAGCTTAAACCCTTGCACAGCAAGGGTTTTTTACTTTGCTTATTTATTGATTTTGTCATCATTCATCAAGTTGGGGGCGAATTGAGGGCGGAAGTTTTATTAAGCTGATTTTGAAGTGAATTCAAAATCAGCTCTGTTTCTATGCTAGGTTTAATGGATTATAAGGTTTCAATATTCTTTTCGATTTTTTGAATAACTTGTTCGAGCCATATGATTGGAGATACGCCGTAACTAAGAATGTCCACTCCGCAGCAGCTTCATCGATAAAATCATTCTTTTCTTCATCCGAATAATCGCTGTTTATAAATTTTTTAAGTGTTGCTACATCATTTTCTTGCTCTTCTTTTGGTATCTCCTCTAAGTATTCATCAAGTGCTGACTATGGAGAATCAATATCCTGATGGAAATAACCACCAAGGAATCTAAACACAGGATCAGAAACTTCGATTTCAATCATTGCTTATCACCACCAAGAAATGTTAACTTCAAATCTGAGAAATGGTACGTATCCTATTCTATATAACTTTCTGCTATATCAATATCATTTGTCATTTCTAAGTCAGGGTATTTTTCATCTAATTTTCTTAAACAATTAATAAGTTCTTTACTTTGCAAACTTTCAGCTAAATCTTCAAATACTTCACTGATCCAATATAAATCTTCTTTATTACAATTTTCTAGATAGCTAATTGTATTTTCCTCATTTTCTGAGAGTACTTCATTTATTTCATCCCAACTTTTTTGAATTCCATAGTCATCATTAAGATTAAGTTTTTTTCTTTTAATTAATATAGCCTCCATTTTTTTCTCTAAGTTCATATTGATCCTCCATACTTTGTCTATGGTTGATTAGTGGCGTCTGGGAATATGGTTCCTATTTCTGCATTCGTTTTAATAACTCCAACCCTAACACCTTTATACTCTCCGAATATAGTCACACCATTTTCTGCATTAGCAAATTCGGGTAATTCAGCAATCTTTGCACCCGCATCTGCAATTCAGACTCTGTCCAACTTTCGGGAAACCAAGATTGATTGGAGCCTGATCTTTTTGCTTTCACCTTGTGTCCAGGAACATTACCTACTCTAACACCATTAAAGTCTTCCCTTGCTAATTGTGAAATCACGTATCAAAAATAGCCCTTTAGTAGCTGACTTTTTTTGTTAAAATGGTGGAAACAGCAAGGGGGGATAATATGGCTTTACTACGCTTTATAAGTTTGTACGGAATAGTCATCATTATATTGGTGGTCATAGCGAATTTTGCACCGTTCTTGGCGATGCCGTTATACTATATTGCCATAGCTGCATTAGTCTTTTTGATTGCTTATCTGATATATCATTATACCCAAAAAGTTAGAGGAAGAAAAAAGTAAAATTGTAAACAAATATATATATGAGGGCGAGGTGAAAAATAAACAGGAGGAGATTATTGTGAAAAAAATATGGCTTTTCTGCCTGACTTTTTCGTTGGTATTTAGTATCTTCGGAGGAGCAGCGAGCGCAGCACCTAAACAAAAGTCACAGCAAGATATTACTGACATTAGAAATTACGTTGAAAAAACAGTTCCTTTATTGAAATCCAGCCTAGATAATCTACCCAAAAACTCTTCTTTAGAAAAAATCGAAAAAACAATCTCGAATCACTACAAAAACAATCCAGCACCAGAAGCGTTATTAATCCAGACATATCACTTTACGATGTTTTCCCAGAAATGAAAGCAGAATTAAAAAAATTCAAAGGTAAAGCGTTCAATATGAACAGTTTTATGATTGAACAAGAAAAAAGTAAATCCTATGGGGATGTGCTTACTTTTGAAACACAAAACAGTACGGTTAAGGTTTATCTAGGTGACTTGGGTGATATCCAGATACTTGAGCAAAAAACTTTAGCTGATTCCCCGGACTCAGATGCAAGCGTCCAAGGTACTACAAAAACCGAAAGGACCACTGGTATTGCTTATGGGCTAGGAGGGACCGAAGCTCTTCACATTATGGGCTGAGGGAAGATTTAAATATGACGGCAAAAAAGTTTGGGCTACTTATAAAGATGGCGACTATAAGCGCCATCCGGCGGGTACAGCTTTGTCAATCTCTCCTAGGGCAATAGGACAAGACCGGGACGCCAGCCATGGGGGATATGCCTATAGAGAGGTTTATTCACGTATATATGTTGAATCCATTGTAGGTTTTAAATGGGCCGGCATCGTTTTAAACTCAGCTCTCGTTGAAGCGTTTGTAGGGTCTACTGCACAAGGAAGTATTTACGGAGGCATTAAGAAAGGGTAAAAGTAATAACCTCGCCCAAAAAAGCCCGTCTCATATAAGGCGGGCTTTATACCAAAAGAAAGAGAATTTTTTTTTGATATCTATTTACAATTTAACCAAAGTTAGAAATATTTCCTTCTTTTATAAATCACTTACACCAGCCAATAAACCTATAAGACTCAAAACAATTGTTATAGCAAGGAAAGCCCAGACTACCGCAGCGAATGGAGTGTTAATTCCCATGCCTTCTTTCCATTTGGAAAATCGACTTGTTCTGAATTTTCCTAGCTGAATACATAAAATTACGTTTAATAATACTGATATGACAAGGGCTGTTACTAAATATAAGTTCAAACCCATCAACCTTTCTTTTTTTTAGGCTTTCTCCTAGTGTAATCTATAAGCAGATGTAGATTTCAAGTGTCATTATTCATGTTTTTTTCCAGAGACTAAATATAGATTGTGGCGTTGTTGCAAAGAGTTTGATAGGAGGAGTAGCATGAAAAAGTTTGTGACAGTCGGTATTGCCGTGGTTTTAGCTTTGTCAACAACATTTGAAAACACATCAAAGGCTGCGGAAATACCACACTAACCGGTTTTACCTGAGAAAGAAGTAGCATTTGACATGAATTGGAACTATGGATATAATTCCAGAAAAAACTGAAGGTGAATTCAGCACTATGGAGACATACACTGTTTCTGTAGGTACAACAAACCTTTAAAATCTACTGAAATACTGGAGGAATAAACTTAAGCTACCGTATCAAAGTAAGTAGACCAAAGCTGAAGAAAGTTATTTCCTATAGCAAAATCACAAAGGCTTGGGATGAATGGCATTTTGTCACACCACCACTTTCTGGAAAGCCCTTCTAAATAAGAGGGTTTTTATTTGTGTGTTAAATAAACAGACAAAAACGAATCGAATAAAATAATGATTTACGGATCAAAAACAGCGGTGCAACTAGATGGTTCCAACTGATGAAAGGATTGAAAATTCATGGAATTTTATGGATTGAAAGCGAAAGCGAAGCTTGAATCTCTACTAAAATAGGTCTATTAGGTCTTCTAAAACGAATTTCCCTATAATCCCCAAAGAAGATAGAGAAAAATGGGACAGCTCGATGGATAGAGATAAGTATATAAAGAAATATATCGAAACCTATGGTAATCCAAGGTGGAATTGGTCAGAATTAGATGTTCACCATGTTCTTCCGAGAGAGTATGGGGGAGATAACAGCTTTAACAACTTGTTCCCGCTGCCGAGAGATATGCATCAACAAATTTTAAACCCTTGGTGGATGAAGTATTAAAAAGAGGTGGCTTAATGGCAGTTTTTATTGAAAAAACATTAAATGGCTTAAAAGAATTAATTGATGAAAAAGGACGATTAAAAATTTTACGAAGTGAAGGAGATTTGGCTGAAGTGGAGTGTACCTTTTCTAAAGGTGCCACAGAGCAAGAGGTTGCATGTTTCGCTCCCTAATGATTATAAAGCTTTTTTTGAAAATGCATAACGGAGCCAGAATATTTGAATCGTTGGTTTACGGTGAGAATGTAGGTGGAGGTTTGCATATTCTTAATTTAGAGGAGATTGAAAAGTATATGCAAAATGGTTTTTTAGAGCCTCAGTTTATTCCTGTCGCACATCTGTTAGACGGATGTTATTTGTTAATTGACAAAACCAATATTTCGACAGATCCCAACTATTTATGGTTCCACGGATTAATTGTGTATGAACCAATGCAACTTAATTTTGAGATATTCTTAGATCGGTATATTTTATCCCAAGGGTCAAATTTTTGGAAGTGGAATATCTATACCGCTGAGAATTATTACAGAACTCACCAAGATGATGACTAATCATTTCCTACAGTCAATAGCAGTCTATTAAGATCGTTAGAGAGAGCAGGTGTAATACCTGCTCTTTTTTAGGAAACCTATTGACTATCGTAAATATTTAGTGTGACAAGAGGAGAAATCTCACAATTTTTGAATAAGAGGGGATGCTTAATACTGTTGAAATTGTTTTGTAAGTATTTAATTCGGTAGGAAGTTGTGAGTATTTCCAGGTGCCCACAGCCAAATCTTTAACGCTAAATATCGTACCGTCAATCGCATCATTAACTCCATCATTAAACCCCATCAATCAATTACTGTCTTAATTTCGTAGGTGTTTTTATTTTTCAAGAAAATGTTATAATGAAAAGCCATAAAATGATATGAAGAGGAGGAATTTCGATGCATTACATAACGGCATGCTTAAAAATCATCAGTGATAAAGACCTTAATGAAATAATGAAGGAATTCAAAAAACTTGAGGAAGAAACGAACAAAGAAGAAGGGTGTATCAAATTCCATGCTTATCCGCTTGATCCATCAGAACGTAAAATAATGCTTTGGGAGATTTGGGAAAACGAAGAAGCGGTGAAAACCCATTTCACGAAAAAACACACAAAAGACGTTCAACAACAAGAATTAACGGAAGTAGAATGGTTAATGAAAAGCAATGTGAATGATTAAAAGGCTTCTTAAAAAGAGAGATAAAGTTGGCAGTTTGTTGTCCAACTCTATCAACAATCATCCTTTTCATTCAGAAGTCATCAGATGTACAATTCAATAGGCCTTGAAGTTATAGTTATAGGGCTGGTCAGAATCGAATATACTTGTTCAAAAGGCATCAACTAACTTGACAGGGGAGAGGTCGCTAGTTCGAGCCCAGTCGGAATCATACACGGCGGTTAGAAGCGTTATCACGTATCTAGCCGTTTTTTATTGCGTTGACTTAGTCGTATTAAGGCGGAGAATAGCGGTGGACCATTACCGTGTCTGAGCGTTTCTTATTCTATTAAATGGGAATGGGAAGCGGGTAGCGTACTTGATCATAGAACACTCTAATAACATAAAAAAACCTTTTTTCCGGAACCTTCGGTAAAAAACGAAACTTTTGAATCTATGATTTTACGTTATAATGTAAACGGTTACATTCATAGTATACTTATACTATCTATTTGTTCAAGTGGATATTGACAGGAAGGATAGAAAAACAGATGAAATACATGAATACAAGGCAAAAAGAGATTTTGTATCTGTTGTTATCTGAACCTGATGACTATTTAGTTGTGCAAGATTTCGCAGACAGGGTACAGTGTTCTGAAAAAACGATCAGGAATGATTTGAAAGCGATCGAGGATTATCTGAATGAACATTCTCATGCTCAGCTCATTCGAAAACCAGGGTTAGGCGTCTTTTTACATATAGATGAACAGGAAAGGACCTGGCTAAGCCAACAATTACATACTGAACATTTTTCTTCTAGGCAGCGGAGCGATGAAGAAAGAATGCTGCACATTGCTTATGACTTATTAATGAATCCGAAGCCTGTTTCCGCAAAAGAAATTGCCGCTCGGCATTTTGTCAATCGATCTTCCATTAAAAAGGATTTATGTGCGGTAGAGGAGTGGCTGAAGCGATTTGACCTCACGCTGGTTTCGAGGCAGCGGCTTGGTTTGAAGGTTGATGGGAACGAAAAAAATAAAAGAAAAGCATTGGCAAGAATATCTGATTTGATTGATAACACGGAGTTTACTAGCCAATTTATTAAAAGTAAGTTCTTAAGTCACGAAGTAGATTTTGTAGCGAAAGAAATCAAATCATTACAAAAAGAGCATTCGCTTTATTTCACAGATGAGACGTTTGAGAGTTTGCTGTTGCATACATTGTTCATGATCCGCCGAATCAAAATGAAGCAGCCGATCTCGATATCTCCAAGAGAACTGGAAGCAGTAAAAAAGAAGAAAGAATATCAATGGACATTTGCTTGTTTACAACGGCTTGAACCGGTTTTTGCAATCCGCTTTCCTGAAGAAGAGGCCGTGTATTTGACATTACATATATTGGGCGGGAAAGTTCGATATCCATTACAGAAAGAAGAAAACCTTGAAAATGCAGTACTTCCAAAGGTTGTAAGCCATTTAATCAACCGTGTTTCAGAGCTGAAAATGCTGGATTTTCATAAAGATCAGGATTTGATCAACGGATTGAATATTCATCTCAATACAGTGTTACAGCGGCTGAGCTACGATCTTTCTGTATCAAATCCCATGCTTAATGACATCAAAAAGATGTACCCTTATTTGTTTCATCTGATCATTGACGTTCTGGAAGACATCAATCAAACGTTTGATCTTCATATCCCTGAGGAAGAGGCAGCATATTTAACGCTGCATTTTCAGGCAGCAATCGAACGGCTGCATCACAGCAGTGATACACATAAAAAGGCGATCATCGTTTGTCACATGGGTATTGGGATGTCACAATTGCTGCGGACAAAAATTGAACGGAAATGTCATCAAATCGCTGTAATGGCCTGTATCGCAAAAGCCGATTTAAAGGACTTCATAAAACAGCATGAGGATATCGATCTTGTCATTTCAACCATAGCTCTGGAAAATATAACGATCCCATATATTGTTGTATCTCCGCTTTTGGAGCCTTCAGATGAGAAGGAATTACTTGCATTTGTGCATCAGCTTGATAAACCACAGCGCCAAAAACAAAAAACCTTTCAGATGCTGAACAATACGACTCCTTTTTTGGTTTTTTTACAGCAAGAGGCAGAGCACCGCTATAAGGTAATTGAACAGCTGGCGACAGCTTTGTTTGAGAAAGGCTATGTTGAAAAGGAATACGCGGTTCATGCGGTTATGAGGGAAAAAATGGCGGCGACAAACATTGGGGCAGGCATAGCCATTCCTCATGCGAACGCTAAATATATCAAACAATCAGCAATCGCAATTGCCACATTAAAAGAGCCGCTTGATTGGGGAAATGAGAAAGTATCGCTTGTTTTTATGCTGGCTGTCAAACACGAGGATCAAAATATGACAAAGCAGCTGTTTCGTGAGCTTTCATACCTGAGTGAGCAGCCGGCCTTCGTGCAGAAGCTGACGAAAGAAACAAACGTCATGACATTTTTATCTTATTTGGATTATTAAAAGCAGGGAGGCATTCCTTGCTTTTTTTGTTTATAGGGAAAAATGCCGTTATTTCCGGAACTTATGGTAAAAAAAAGCGATTTTAACGGCATGATTTCGGTATACAGTTGAGACAAGATCTTGTTATTCACACTTTAAAGGAGGTTTCGTATGAAACTGTTAGCGATTACATCTTGTCCGAACGGAATTGCCCATACGTATATGGCAGCGGAAAATCTGCAAAAAGCAGCTGACAGATTAGGCGTTAGCATCATGGTTGAGACCCAGGGCGGAGTCGGGGTAGAAAATGAGCTAACCAAAGAGGAGATTCGGGAAGCGGACGCGATCATTATTGCGGCAGACCGCTCGGTAAACAAAGATCGATTTATAGGCAAAAAACTGCTGTCTGTCGGGGTTCAGGATGGCATTCGTAAACCGGAAGAATTGATTCAAAAAGCACTTAGCGGGGATATACCGGTCTATCGTTCCGCTTCAAAATCGGAATCCGGTAATCATCAGGAGAAGAAACAAAATCCGATTTACCGTCATTTAATGAACGGCGTTTCATTTATGGTTCCTTTTATTGTTGTCGGCGGATTATTGATAGCGGTTGCATTAACGCTTGGGGGTGAGAAAACACCTAAAGGCTTAGTTATTCCGGATGATTCCTTCTGGAAAACGATTGAACAGATCGGCAGTGCTTCATTTTCATTTATGATTCCGATTTTAGCCGGCTATATCGCATATAGCATCGCTGATAAGCCGGGGCTTGTGCCAGGGATGATCGGCGGATATATTGCAGCGACTGGAAGTTTTTATGACAGCGCAAGCGGCGCCGGTTTCCTCGGTGGAATCATTGCCGGATTTTTGGCTGGCTATGCTGCACTTGGGATAAAAAAATTAAAAGTGCCAAAAGCAATCCAACCGATCATGCCAATTATTATCATTCCGGTGTTTGCATCACTGATTGTAGGTTTAGCGTTTGTGTTTTTGATCGGCGCACCTGTAGCTCAAATTTTCACATCTTTAACGGTTTGGCTGGCGGGGATGAAAGGATCGAGCTCGATCCTTCTGGCACTGATTTTAGGCGCGATGATCTCATTTGATATGGGCGGTCCCGTAAACAAGGTGGCATTTCTGTTTGGCTCGGCAATGATTGGAGAAGGAAATTATGAAATTATGGGGCCAATTGCCGTCTCCATTTGTATTCCGCCGATTGGCCTTGGGATTGCAACGTTTTTTGGAAAAAGAAAATTTGAGGCGTCACAAAGAGAAATGGGGAAAGCGGCATTTACGATGGGGCTCTTTGGCATCACTGAAGGAGCCATTCCATTTGCGGCACAGGATCCTCTTCGAGTCATTCCCAGTATTATGGCAGGTTCTATGACGGGTTCTGTGATAGCGATGATTGGCAATGTGGGAGACAGAGTAGCGCACGGCGGGCCTATCGTTGCAGTGCTTGGTGCAGTTGATCATGTCTTGATGTTTTTTATTGCTGTATTGGCGGGATCTCTGGTCACTGCTCTGTTCGTCAATGTACTAAAAAAGGATATTACGGCGGCGTCCCCTGTGCTCAGCGAAGCGGCACCCCCAAGTGAAGCTGCTGCAGCAAAAGAAATACCGCAGCCGATTCAAGCCGAAAGCCAAAAAGCTGAGATGACGGAAATCAAAAAACTGACAGACATCATCAGCCCCGAGCTGATTGAACCACATTTATCAGGGAAAACCAGGGATGACATTATTGATGAAATGATTCAAACATTGTCCCGCAAAGGTATGCTGCTGTCCGAGAGCGGGTTTAAACAAGCCATTTTGAATCGTGAACAACAGGGAACAACGGCGATTGGCATGAATATCGCAATTCCGCACGGGAAATCTGAGGCGGTCAGGAAGCCGAGTGTTGCCTTTGGAATCAAACGATCAGGTGTTGACTGGAACAGCCTGGATGGATCAGATGCAAAATTAATCTTTATGATTGCTGTACCGAAAGAGAGCGGAGGGAACCAGCATCTGAAAATATTGCAGATGTTATCCCGAAAACTAATGGATGATAGCTATAGGAAGCAGCTGCTCTCCGTGCAAACAAAAGAAGAAGTATACAAGCTACTGGATGAAATCGTGTAATGCGGGGGGATTTTCATGACGGCTGAACCGTTATTTTTCAAGCCTGTTTTCAAAGAGAGGATTTGGGGCGGCACCGCTTTATCTGCTTTCGGCTATAACATTCCGTCAGAACGAACAGGGGAGTGCTGGGCTTTTGCTGCTCATCAAAATGGACAAAGCGTTGTTCTAAACGGAATGTATAAAGGGTTTACGCTCTGCGAATTATGGGAGCAACACAGATATTTATTCGGACATCTTGAAGGGGACCGTTTCCCTCTTCTTACAAAAATGTTAGATGCAGACCAAGATTTATCCGTTCAGGTGCATCCGAATGATGAGTTCGCCAAAATACATGAAAACGGGGAACTCGGAAAAACCGAATGCTGGTACATCATTGATTGCGAAAAAGATGCTGAGATCATTTACGGACACAACGCAAAAACAAAGGAAGAACTGATCTCGATGATTGAACTTGGAGAATGGGACGAACTTTTGCGCCGGGTAAAGGTAAAGCCGGGGGATTTCTTCTATGTGCCAAGCGGTACCGTTCATGCGATTGGAAAAGGCATTCTCGTTTTAGAGACGCAGCAGAATTCAGATACAACCTACAGATTATATGATTATGAACGAAAAGATGCAGAAGGTAAGCTGCGCGAGCTTCATCTGGAGAAGGGCATAGAAGTGATAGAGGTTCCATCTATTCTAGATCGGCAAACAGTTCATCATGAACAAATAGAGGAGTTATTTACAACAACATTGATTGAATGCGCTTACTTTTCGGTAAAAAAGTGGAATTTATCAGGATCAGCAAGCCTACAACAACAAAAACCATTCCTTCTTATCAGTGTTATTGAAGGGGAAGGCCGAATGATATCCAGTGGGTATGTCAATACCTTCAAAAAAGGAGATCATATGTTGCTGCCCTACGGTTTTGGAGAATTTAAACTGGAGGGACAGGCAGAGTGCATTGTCTCTCATCTATAATTGTTTAATGTAGCAGACTAAAGTGTTGCTGAATGTGGAAAAACCCTTCTTAAATTGGAGGGTTTTTATGTCCTTTATTTTAGTCCCACCCGCATTCACGATTTAAAGCCTGACGTTCTTTAAGTTCGTGGTTTTACATTATTTTGTTTAACGTTGTTAATTAAACCTTGAATCGGCTATAACACATTTTTTCTGCTGTTATTTTTTCTTAAAACAATTGCAGCTATACTAGCTCCTCAACCTAAAAGAGACACCCACATCATCCCTCTGTTTCGGCGGTTATTCACCGGAAATGATTCATTTTAGAGCAACTTTCTATCATAATTTTTGATACTTAGTTTTCGCAAAAAGAGGAATTGATATGCTGGAATGATAAAGATGGAATTCAAGAAAGAATATATAAGAATGCAACGAATTAAAGTAAACATGCTGGACAAACTTATAGGGATTAAAAAGAAGAAAGGAGGATGGAAATGAAAAAATGGCTGCAAATCGTTAGTGCGTTGTTTCTATCGAGTTTTGTATTAATGGGCTGTAATAATGGTCAAGATAATAATGATAATAATAACAATGCTCCGGATGTTGAGGAGAACGATCAAGATAATAACGGCAACAACCAAGATACTGACAATAACAACGCTCCAGGTGTCGATGAGGATGATACCATCAATAAAGATGATGAAAAAGATAATGATCCTGATCCTGAAGATCCAGTTGAGGATCCTGAAGATACCGATAAAGATAGAAAAGACGAGTAAGGAAACTGTACAAATATTGTTTGAAGAAAAACCCGCTCTCAGTTTAGAGGGAGGGTTTATCTCTTTGTTTTATTGTTTTACATGGTAACGTATCTCCAATGCATAAAATCTTCTGACTTATGCTCCAATTCAAACCCTAAGGTCTCTAAAATATGTTGTGAACCAAAATTGTTATGTTCACATCTAGCTGTGATATGGTTCACCGTATCTTGGCTTAAGGCCCAGTTTATTATTTTTTGGGCAGCCTCAACACAATACCCTTTGCGGCGTTGGCTTTTATTTGTTGCAAAGCCGATTTCAATCATGCCATTCGTATCCGGGTCACCTAAAAATCCGGTTCCTCCTACAATTTCATGATTGTCCTTCTTTACAATAATCCATGAATCAAATCCTTTTGTTCCATTGTTTTTAACTAATTTCTCGCGGAAATAAGGGATGGCTTCAAAAAAATCAGGATTTGGCCATTCACCATTTGTTTCATAACCTAGGTCTTTAATGGCCTGATGATCTCGTTTAGATGCAGCGTTAAGAAGGGGAATATCAATCGTTTTTAAAAGCAGCCGATTTGTTTCAAGAACCATATATCTAATCCTCTTTTCTTTTAACTGGTAATCATGATAACATATTGAAATATTTATCGGTGCAAAAATTCTTGGACATGAAGAACATGAGCTGAATTTGAAATGAATTGTTTTATTGAAACCAAATTTCTACGGGCACCAACTTCCTTTCGCACTGTCTTGACGGGGAAAGATCGGAAGTGTCATAAATCCAAAACGGGTAGGAAAGCGCTGATATCAAAGCGTTCCTACCCGTTTTTCTGTTTCTGCTGAAAACATTTTGTACTACCTTTTCGCAATCAAGTAAAGCGATATCGCTCTTTGGGTTTGAACAGGGTTATGAATGATTATGACCCATTGGTTTCTTCTCCTTGGAAAGCTTGCGATTGCATACAATGGAGCAGTATCGCGTGGGGTAAACCCGCCATTAATCACTTGTATATCTCTTCCTTCAAGATGACAAACAAGATATTCACCAGGATCTATTACCTGTTGGCCAGTCCATGCGAAGGAATAAAAGCCGTCTCCGAGATCCTCAGAGGAAGATGGCGGTATAATGCCATCTACATTCAGTGTGATTTCTCTTCTTCGCTGTCTTTCTGAAAAGTCTGGATTTCTTTGAGTGTTATGAGTATGTGTAAAGTAAGGAATTAACGCGGGACCATAATAGTAATGATACAAAGCAACCACTCCTTAATTTTACATTCATACAAATTGTATGTTATTACATGTCGTTCATTCCTTTTTGTTTCGTATTTTGGCTTTCTAGAGGTTTTTCTCTCTTTTGAACATGCAGGTTAATAGCATATGTCTGTTTTCGATGATAGTATTTATATATTAATCACAGTATATTTAGGTTTTTTTCGATAGTGGGGGAAAAGTATGGCGAAAAAAATGGCAAAAACAAATGCGGTTCGTTTGATAGAACAGCAGAACATCTCCTATGAGTTATTAGGGTATAAAACAGAAGGCGGCCAACCGGTAGATGGCATCTCTGTTTCGGAAAAAATCGGTTATCCTTCAGAATATGTATATAAAACATTGGTGGCAACAGCAGGAGCAAAAGATTATTACGTCTTTGTTGTACCCGTTGCAGAAGAATTAGATGTAAAAAAGGCAGCAAAAGTAATAGGAGAAAAGAAAATAGAAATGATTGCGATGAAGGAATTATTAGGGGTAACTGGCTATGTTCGCGGCGGCTGTTCACCAATTGGCATGAAAAAATCGTTCCCGACCTATATTGATGCAGCCGCTGAAACACTTGATTTTATCATTGTCAGTGCAGGGAAAATCGGTATGCAGCTAAAGGTGGCGCCTCAAGATTTAGCGAAAGCATGCGATGCCGCATTTGCAGAAATTGTATAGATGGCACGCAATGAAGATAAACCGAAAAAGCTTAGTCATATGGACTAAGCTTTTTCCACATCTCTTTCAAATATGATCTCAAAATAAGCAGCTGCTCCATACCCATCTATACTGGGAGCGAAAATCTGAATGAATGTCCAGCCTCTTTTCGCATAGTCATGGATGATTTGCTGGTAGTCTTCTTTAGGCCTTCTTCTCATCGTACTCAGTTCAACTCTTACGAATTCATACTCTTTCATCGTTTGATCCCTCCTATTAAGGTATACGTAAGAGTGAGAGGGATGTTCCGAAAACATGGGTGTAGGGCAAAAGTAAAATTTGTAATAGAAATAAGGCCTTACGAGTGTCCACTTTCTCAATGTCTTCTTTATAAATGGCAACACATGAAATTCTTTTCCGCATCTGCAATGACCCCAACAATAACAAGCGTAAGTTTTCAATGAAATAGGTCTGCAACAAGCTCGCTTCCACTAACTTTGGCAGCGGGTTCCGTTTCAATTTTCTAGACTTCCAAATCTATGAACATAGGCAAACTATCATATGGATAATCGGTACAATTTCTCTTACTGTTCTTGCATGCAGATAAAGAAAAATTCTTTTTTTGTTTGTTTTTGGCTTATAATACCTGATGATGGAAAAAAAGTTCGAGTTTATAGAGCGAACACCCGATAGTAAGCTGGGGGACGTGCTGTCTTTTCGTTTATGGGTTTATTTTTTCTTGTATCGGCTTTAAGAAAAAAGTGCATTTCCCGATTGACTTATTCTAATGTTCTTATTTTCATTAGGCGAGAGTACAGCAGCAGACGGTTCGAGCTTTCCGCTGCTTAGTTTATCGCAAAAGATCTGCTTTTTCTCTGAAGCAGTTTTCATCTGTTTGCCTGAACTTTGCAAAATGGCTGGCTGAAAAAAACAAGGATATCATTCAATTAAAACATGCAACGATGCAGACATGTTTTGTATCCGACTGGACTTTACCTCATCATTTATTTTGCATTTCAGTAATATTTTAAGAAGGCGATGGTATTTCATGAACAAAGAAACTTTAAAAAACATACTCATGATTTTTTCAATATGCGCAACCCTCCGAGAAACCGATGGTATGCGTATTGCCCATAGCTGGATTTTGAGTGAAATCGTCCGATTTTTGATTTGCATGGCTGTGTTTTTGATCGTGACATTTCTATTAGATGCAGTTTTTCCAAATAAAAAAGAGTCACATTAATGTGTGGCTCTTTTTGCATAACATCATCTGATCAAAAACATCACAAATGAATCAACCATCATGATCAAAAACAGCAAGCAAAAATAAATGAGCGAGTAGACAAACATATCCTTTGCCCACTTGACGTCATCTTCCGTTTTGAATCCCTGAATGCTTTTTTTGATCCATATGCCTCCGAGAACCAGGGCAGCTAAGAAATAAAATGGGCTGATATGGCCGGTGCCGAGAGAAAAAGGAAATAATAGCGTGACCGGCACCAGAACTGCAATATATTGAATCATTTTTATTTTTGTTACATGATTTCCTTTTACAACCGGCAAGAGCGGAACGCCTGCTGCCCGATATTCCTCTTTGCGTCTGATCCCAATCGCCCAAAAATGCGGGGGCTGCCACAGAAACATAATCGCGTACAACAGCACTGCAGTCATACTGATGTCTCCGGTTACCGCACAATACCCCATCAACGGCGGCGCAGCTCCCGGGAAGCTCCCGACAAATGTGCTCCACACAGAGGTTCGTTTCACCCATACTGTATAGATTATTGCATAAAAAATAAAGGCAGCCAGTCCGAGAAGGGCAGTTAATGGATTGAGGGAATACAGCATTGCAAGGCCTGCGATTCCTAAGACGGAGCCATACGTTAAGATCATGGCAGGCGGCATTTTTCCTGTGACGGAGGCCCTGCTGCGGGTGCGTGCCATTTTTGCGTCCATATGCCGATCAAAAAAGTTGTTATAAACAGTGCCAGAAGCCATTACAAACGCAGTTCCAAGCATTGCTGTCACCATTGTCATCAAAAAAGCCATTCCGGTTAATGGTTTTTCTGCGCTTGCAAACGCGATCCAAAATCCGCCGAAGGCTGCTATCGAGTTTGATATGATAATGCCGGGTTTTGCAAGTTTGATAAAATCGTAAACTGTTACCCGGTTCGAAGCTTTTATGTATTTCGTTTCAGATAGAGCTGCAGAATCTCTTGTATTCTCCAAAAACAGACGCCTCCCCCAAAACTGCATGCTTTTGTTATCGTAACAAGAGGGCTATGGAATCACAATTATTTCCTATATTTGTCATGATATTGTCATTTTTTAAAACAAAAAAATGGGGAGCTGGACTGCCCCCATTTTGGTAAACGGCGTTTAGTATCCGTATCCTCCGCCGTATCCTCCACCATATCCTCCGCCGTAACCGTACCAAGGGTAGTAAGGCGGGCGTGGGCGCGGGTAATAGTAAGGCGGACGCGGATAAAACGGATAGAACGGTCTTGGGTAATAATAAGGCGGATAAAATGGCGGTCTCGGGCGCTGATAATAATAAGGCTGTCTTTCATCATAAGGTGTAATTTGTTCAAATGTCTGTTCATTCAAAGGATAATCCAAGAGGAAAACCTCCCTAGTTTTTTTATTCCTTTTACCATATTCTTGATGTTTAGGTTGGGTGTATGTACATTCGAGAAATCGGATTTTTTTTATGATGAAATCCCTGAAAAAGGATTGACAAGAACTTCTAAATCTCATAGTATTACAAATGTGAAATAAATGTTACTCTAATGTTACAAAAGTATTTCTAAATAGATACAGTTCTAACTGATGAAAAATAAATCGAAACGGTTATGAAAGAAGGAATTTGGGTTGTTGGCAAAAAGAATCAAATGGTTTCATGTATTAATAGCAGTCGTATGTGTGGCGGGCCTTATCGGCTTTTTTCATAATTCATTAAAAAAAGAAACGGTTATGAATAAAGTAAAAACTGATTCTCAGTATGGGAATGTGGAGATCGCAACGCTTGTGAATGACGGGAAAACCTTCAATTACGCGGTCAACTATCCCGTTTTCAAAAATAAAAAAATGGATTCGGTATTAAAGAGTTTCGCAGAGAAAGAGGTTCGCCAATTTCAGAAGGAAACAAAAGACGTTGACCAGGAACATACGACAAAGCGCAACGAATTAAATGTTGATTATAAAATTGTCCATTATGCCAAGCAGACTGTAGCGATTGTATTTAATGAATATAAATATATCGGCGGTGCACACGGGCAAACTGTGAAAAAAACGTTCAACTATGATTTTAGTAAACAAGCTTTTCTTTCAATCGATGATATTTTCAAAGAGGACGCTGACTATTTACATAAGCTCTCGTTAATCGCTTATCATGAGCTGAAAAAGGATAAGGACATTGCTGCAGACGATGCGCTGTTAAAGGAAGGAACGGCACCGAAAACAGATAATTTCAGCCGCTTTGCCATCAAGGAAGATTATATCGAATTTTATTTTGATACATATCAGGTCGCAGCAGGTTATCTTGGAGAGCAATCGATTGCCATTAAGAAAAGCCTTTTGAAAGACATCGTGAAAGAACAATATATTGATAAAGCAAAAAACAAAAATAAAATCAAAGAGAAAAAGCCGAAGCATGAAGTGATTTCTTTGCCCAAAGAAGAAGCGGTTGATCCAAATCAAAAAGTCATTGCGCTTACTTTCGACGACGGCCCGAATCCTGCGACAACAAATCAGATTCTGGACTCCTTGAAGAAATATAAGGGACATGCCACGTTTTTTGTTCTCGGGAGCAGGGTGCAATATTATCCGGAAACGCTAAAAAGAATGCTAAAGGAAGGAAATGAGGTGGGGAACCATTCGTGGAGCCATCCGCTTCTCACAAGGCTTTCAGTGAAAGAGGCGTTAAAGCAAATCAATGACACGCAAGATATCATTGAAAAAATAAGCGGATACCGCCCGACGCTTGTAAGACCTCCATACGGCGGCATTAATGATGAGCTGCGGAGTCAATTGAAAATGGATGTCGCGTTATGGGATGTTGATCCGGAAGATTGGAAAGACCGAAACAAAAAAACAATCGTTGACCGTGTCATGAGTCAGGCGGGAGATGGAAGAACCATCTTGATTCACGACATTTACCGCACCTCTGCTGATGCTGCCGATGAAATTATCAAAAAGCTCACTGATCAAGGCTATCAATTGGTGACGGTCTCTCAGCTTGAAGAGGTTAAAAAACAAAGAGAAGCAAATTAATACGTAAAGGCTGCCGCGGATATTGCCCGGACAGCCTTTTTTCTTTTTAATAAGAGCCTGTGGTGGCCCAAACATTCAGGTTGGGTCCTGAATACTTGCCGAAAGCGTAAGAAGTCCTTGGATCTAAATCATATACCATCGGAGTATAACAAGATTTTTGCCCGGCCACCGCTTTTCCATTGCCGCCTGCAGAATCACAATTATATCTCTTTCCGTCCGTGTTCCGGGTAATCTCCGCATTTGCTTCAAAGCCTGACGTCAATGTATGATTCATCGTGATTTTTGCCCAAGCCGTTTTACATGTACTGCTGAATTTAAGCTCGACTACTCCGATGACTTGATTGTTGGCATTCACTAAGTTTGAGGATTTTTTTGTAGAGCCGCTGGACGCACAATCATTGTAATAAGGGCTTTTTCCATCATAGGCATGGGTTTCCGCATTGGCGGGCGCTCCTTTGACGGCAAAAACAAATACAACTGCGAATAACACCAATGAAGCCTTCGTAAACAGTTTTTTCATGTCCTTTATGACCTCCTTAATATGGCAAACAATAAATCATACGGAGGAACAATCAAAACATGCATGCTTTTTTGTGAACAATAAAGGCGGCCGGGAGGATGGAGTTCTTGGCCGCCTTTGGTGTGGGGGTTAACCTTTTATATCAATGGTTTGTCCGAGCGTCGGATGCTGAATCATCTTTAAGGTTTGATCGGCATTTTGCTGGGCGGTGTCCAGCATTTTTTTCGTTAAGGCGATATCAACATTTTGGGCAAGGGATGCTTGGTGCATCGCAACTGATAAAGCAGGAATATCCATCGTTCCACCTCCTATGCCTTACCTATCGGCGGCTTTGGATGTTTTTACAGTGAAAAATGGCTTAATTTTCCCTGTTGACCCTTACGCTGCGGCATACCGTATGTTTTTGACAAGGGGGGAATCAGGATGAATCTTGCAATGGAAAAGACCTTTGAGCAATATGAAAAGCTGTTTTCGATGGTAGAAGAGAAAAGAGAGGATGAATTTCGGTATATGATGATGAGGCCGTTTGAAAAGATGTGGAGCGCCATCCAAGTTCCCCTGAGAGCGAAGGAGCCGAACGGCTATGATGTAATCATGGCTGTGAAAATGCTTGGTTATTTGGATGTCCGTGATGCTGAAGCCGGGCAGCAAGCATTAAGGATACTGAAAGAATCACATGCTGCAGAGACAGCTGAATCTGCGCTCCGGCAATGTATCTATTTTGCAGAGCGCGAACAGTTGCGGGTGAATGCAGACGAGATCAAATTCGGCCTTTACATCGCCGATCCAAATAAGCTTCAGCTGCAAAAAGGTTACTGCGGATTTGGCGGGATACCGGGCTTTATACATGTATGGATGAATCCGAACAGCTATAACCTGCCAAGGATACCTTCAATTATTGCTCATGAGTTTCATCATAATTTGCGGTTTTCGTATGTTGATTTTCATCATGGCTCTGTGAGTGTCGGAGATTATCTTGTGATTGAAGGGTTGGCTGAATCATTTGCCAGAGAGCTGTTTGGCGAGGCTCAATTGGGTCCTTGGGTAACACGCTTTGATCAAGAAGATTTGCAGTATTCCATTGAAGTCATCAATGAGGTGCTGGATGTGAAAGGCTTTTCGGAAGTAAGCCGTTATATGTTTGGTGATCCAATTGCGAAAGTCCAAGGCTTTGAGCCTGCCGGATTATCGGCTTTTGCGGGTTATGCCGTTGGGTATCACGCCGTTCAGTCATTTATGGATAAGCATCAAGTGACGATAAGCGAGGCCACGCTCTTGGATGCGGAGACCATTCTGTCTCAGTGCGGGCTGTTTTCCAAATGAAAAAAGCGTCACATATAGCGGCACTTTTTGATTCCCAGAACCAGCCGTTCTATGGCGGCACAAAAGGCAATTCCAATCGTATACGCTTCGATATCGCTCCATAAAAATCCGTACCCCAGTACAAGTCCGCCAAGAGAAGTGTCTCTGATCCGGTCGATCCACTCGGCGTGATATAACTGGCTGATTTCAATGATAAAACAGAAAGAAAGACTGATAATGCCCGTCAACATTGTCTTCATTTTCTGAAATAGAAACCCGCATCCCGTAAAGATCATGGCAGCCCACAGCGAGTCTCCCAGATAAGTATTGATGGTATTGGGCAGAACATTGGAGAACGCTCTTGATCCCAGCCCCAGCACCATGATCAGAATGGTGACAGCTGCATATATCCATCGATTTCGCTTCATTGAAAATTGATACCCCGTCTCTGCTTCATCTCCCATGTATTGTAAGGAATATATCTTCTATTTGTCCAATAAAAAAGCGGCTGAACAGCCGCATGATGGGTTTATTTTGCTTTAAGGTTTACATGGTCAGCGGTCTGGTCCTTGCCAATTACAAAATGAAGTTCATATCGGCCTGTGTCATATACATAGTCGATTTCATCGGTAAACGGGACGGTTAACACTCGATTCGCGGGGCCTATTTCATTCCGCAGCATTTCCGGGGTAACTCCGCCTAAATTCAGCTGCCGTTCCACACCGGTTCCAAAGTAGCGGATTTCTGAAATTGTCATGTCTTTATGATAGGAAAATCCGTAGCCCGGGTTCCCCATATTCCAGTGATATAAATCAAACCGATTGTCTCCTCCGGACGGTCGTTCGGGTTCCCCTAATGTAGCATGGACATCGCCTTTCGTGCTTTTGTTAATGGTAAGGCCTTGCACCTGCTGAGGCATTTCCCCTGTGTAGGCGGAGTTGTAAAGATTTTTGACAAGCTCGGCGGCTGATTGGTTTGTGTTTTCAGAGAGCGAGGTTGTTTGAGTTACGGCGTTTGCCGGTGTTGAAAAGGACGCCGCCCCAAAGCCGGAAAGAGAGCCTGTCAGTGCTGCTGCCGCGGTTAGAACAGACATTGTTTTTTTCATGCTGATCCCTCCTTTTTCATTCTATCCTCTCGTTTCCCGGTGATGATGCACTAAAACATGTGAGTGCGCTTTGTATGTTTTATTGATCCCTTGCAAGGGAAGAGAACTGGGTAATTCGGTATATACACAAGCAAGAAAGGGGAATGGAGATGGCTGAACAGAAAAAAATCACAATAAACGGCGTTGAAATGGAAGCATCCGAAGAACAGACGGTGCTTCAGCTTTTGAATAACAGTTCGATTGAAGTGCCGCAAGTTTGCTATCATCCAAGCTTAGGGCCGATTGAAACATGCGATACGTGCATCGTCAGCATCAATGGCGAGCTGAAGAGGTCGTGCTCCGCTGAATTAAAGGATGGCGATGTCATTGATACGCTTTCGCCTGATGTGAAAAAAGCGCAGGTCATCGGGATGGACAAGATTTTATATAATCATGAGCTTTATTGTACAGTTTGCGATTACAACAACGGGGGATGCGAAATACATAATACGGTGAAGGAAATGAAAATCAATCACCAAAGCATCCCGTTTGACCAGAAGCCTTACCATAAGGATGAATCTCATCCGTTTTACCGGTATGATCCAGATCAATGTATTTTGTGCGGACGCTGTGTCGAAGCGTGCCAGGACGTTCAGGTAACTGAAACACTGACCATTGACTGGGAGCGGAAACGCCCCCGCGTCATTTGGGATAATGATGTGCCGATCAATGAGTCATCTTGTGTATCATGCGGCCACTGTTCTACCGTCTGTCCGTGTAACGCGATGATGGAAAAAGGAATGGAAGGGGAAACCGGGTATTTAACAGGCATCAATGACAAAACACTGCGTCCGATGATTGAGATCACGAAAGGCGTAGAGACAGGTTACGGCTCGATTCTCGCCATTTCTGATATGGAATCCGCCATGCGTGATGAGCGAATCAAAAAAACGAAAACCGTCTGCACCTATTGCGGTGTCGGCTGCAGCTTTGATGTCTGGACAAAGGGAAGAGACATTCTAAAAGTAGAGCCGCAGGAGGAAGCGCCGGCCAACGGCATTTCTACTTGTGTGAAAGGAAAGTTCGGCTGGGATTTCGTGAATAGTGAGGAACGCCTGACAAAGCCGCTGATCCGCGAAGGCGACCATTTCCGTGAAGCGGAGTGGGAGGAGGCGTTATCACTGATCGCCAGCAAGTTCACGGATTTAAAAGAAGAGTTTGGCCCGGATTCACTTGCCTTTATTACATCATCTAAATGTACAAACGAAGAATCCTACCTCATGCAAAAGCTGGCGAGAGGGATCATTGGCACAAATAATGTGGACAACTGCTCGCGCTATTGCCAATCTCCTGCGACTGCCGGCCTGTTCCGGACAGTCGGCTATGGCGGTGACTCAGGGTCGATTACAGATATCGCGCAAGCGGACCTTGTGTTGATTATCGGTTCGAACACGTCTGAGTCGCATCCGGTCTTGTCCACTCGCATTAAACGGGCTCATAAGCTGAGAGGGCAGAAAGTGATCGTAGCGGATATCAGAAAACACGAAATGGCAGAGCGTTCAGATTTATTTGTCCAGCCGCGTGCCGGATCAGATATCGTCTGGCTGAATGCCATCGCCAAATTTTTGATTGAAAACGGCAAGGCCGATGAACGCTTTTTACAGGAAAGAGTGAACGGACGGGATGAATATGTGAAAAGCCTGGCACCGTATACCCTTGAATATGCCGAGGAGAAAACCGGAATTGATCAAGAAACCCTCATCCAAATGGCAGAGATGATTGGTCAGGCTGACAGTGTGTGCGCCTTGTGGGCAATGGGCGTGACACAGCATATTGGCGGAAGTGACACAAGCACGGCAATCTCAAATCTGCTGCTTGTGACAGGAAACTACGGAAAACCGGGAGCAGGCTCTTACCCACTGCGCGGCCATAACAACGTGCAGGGAGCAAGTGACTTCGGAAGCATGCCTGACAGAATGCCGGGGTATGAAAAAGTGACGGACGAACAAGTCCGCCAAAAATACGAGCAGGCGTGGGGTGTACCGCTGCCGAAGGAGCCGGGCATGACCAACCACGAGATGATCGAAAAAATCCATTCCGGTCAGCTGAAAGCGATGTATGTAAAAGGTGAAGAAATGGGTCTGGTCGATTCCAATATCAATCATGTACATGCTGCATATGAAAAGCTTGATTTCTTTGTGGTGCAGGATATTTTCCTTTCACGTACAGCCGAGTTTGCTGATGTTGTTCTTCCTGCGAGCCCAAGCCTTGAAAAAGAGGGAACCTTTACAAACACTGAACGCCGTATTCAGCGGCTGTATCAGGTGTTTGAACCGCTGGGCGAATCAAAGCCTGACTGGCAGATTATTATGGAGGTTGCCAATAAGCTCGGTGCTGACTGGCACTATGAGCACCCTGGAGACATTATGGAGGAAGCAGCCATGCTGTCGCCGATTTATGCCGGCGTTACCTATGAGCGCCTTGAAGGCTACAACTCCCTGCAATGGCCTGTAAGCGCTGATGGAAAGGATTCGCCTTTACTTTTTACTGAGCGCTTCCCTTTCCCAGACGGCAAAGCCATTCTCTATCCTGTTCAGTGGACAGAACCTGAAGAGTTCGGTGAGGAATATGATATCCACGTCAACAATGGGCGGCTCTTGGAGCATTTCCACGAAGGGAACCTGACCTACAAATCAAAAGGCATTTCGAAGAAAACACCGGAAGTGTTCTTAGAAATTTCTCCTGAACTCGCGGCAGAACGGGGGATTCAGGACGGAACCCTTGTCAGACTCACATCGCCTTTCGGAAATGTCAAAGTGAAGTGCTTGATCACTGATCGTGTCAAAGGGAAGGAAGTATACCTGCCAATGAACGATTCAGGGGAAGCAGCGATCAACCTGTTAACAGGCAGCCATGCCGATAAGGATACCGATACGCCTGCTTATAAAGAAACATCAGCCAAGATGGAAATTTTGAAGTACGACGGAAGCAATCCGCTGCCTAAGATCAATCACCGCAACGGCAATCCGCAGCCGCAAATCGGTGTGCAGGTACAAAAGAAATGGGCGCGGAAGGATTATATTTTCCCTGGCGACGCTGTGAAAAGGGGGATTGGGCATAATGGCTAAAGCGATTAAACGAATTCAGAAAATCGAGATAACCGAAGAGGATCAGAGAAAGCGTGATATGAAAGAAATTGAAGATGCATTAGTCGAGAATAAGGAAGCCATTCTTGAAACGCTGCATATGATTGGCCACATGAACGAGCGTGGTGTTTTGCCATTACTCCGCGGCCTTTTTGGCCAAGGAGATAAAGTCCTTGACATCTTAGTGAAAAAGGCAGATACAGAGGAAACAGCCAATACGTTGAAAAATTTGCTTCTTCTGTTTGGAACGCTAGGCATGCTGGATGTGAAACAGCTGGAGCCCCTCATTTTGAAAGTGAATGCGGGTGTGGCAAACGCGGTGGAACAGAAGGACAGCGAAGAGAAAACAGGTTATTTTGATATCATCCGCTCGCTCAAAGACCCGGAAATCAACAAAGCAGTTACACTGCTTTTCTCCTTTTTAAAAGGAATGGGACAAGATACAAAGGAGCTGGAACGCACGACTCAGCCTCCCGAGCACCAAAAACATCATCAGGAACCCCGAGAGAAAAGGGAAATGAATAAGCGAGATTGATCACCTGCCCGAGCCGGCTGCTGCCAGCTCGGGTTTTTTGTGAGATGAGCCTCGTGAACCGGGTATAAATACCCAAATTAGAAACTAGACAAAGAAGCTTTTGTTTTGGAAAATGATATGCCATCACCGGCCTGTCCAGTATTTTTTCCAGTAAAGGATAAATATCTATGTCATTGGCTGACCTATACTATGAATGGATATGATAGAGTAATTTGTTACTTTGTTCCCTGTTAAGAAAAGGAAAAGCGTGATTATAATAGAAAACGATTACTTTAGATGGAGGAACAGCAATGAAAAAAGCATTATTCATTTTGTTTGTGCTAACGATTGGATTTGCGCTTTCTGCGTGCAGCCAGTCCAGTGATGCGTCAGCTGAGCAAAAGACAGAAAAGAAAGAAGCAACAGCAATGGAAAAGAAAACAGAGGAAAAAGAAATCAAAACGGATGAAAAAGTGCATAAAGTAGGCGAAACTTTTAAAGCTTCCAGCACAAATTTCTCGGTCAATAAAGTATATACGACGGCAGAACAAGGCGAGTATAAGACAAAAATTGGCGACAAAGAAAAAACAATAAATAATAATGAAGAATTTTTAATAGCTGAGGTAACGATCGAAAATACAAGCGACAAGTCTTTCAATTATACGAGTGGCGGTTTTGAATTGAAAGACAGCAAAGATCAATCGATCAGAGCCAACATAGTATCTACTGCTGACCTGAAAACAAGCCTTAAATCAGGAAAGTTAGCCTCGGGTAAAAAGGTAACAGGCACAGTCAGTTTCGTGATTCCAAAAGGAGAAAAAAACCTTAATCTGTCATATAATCCATCATTTTTAAATTTTGAAACAGAGGATATTACATATTTTGTAAAACTGAATTAAGGTATCTTTTGAGCATGTCACCGGAAAATCGGAGCATGCTTCTTTTATTTTAAAAGAGATTGATAGTATAAAATGGTAGTGAGGTGATCAATTATGCAAACCAAATGGCTAGAACGTGCACAGCGGATTCGGGCAATCGCACAAGCGGGGCTGGCTTTTTCCAAGGATGTGTATGACAGGGAAAGGTACGAAGAGCTGATGAAGCTCAGCGTAGAGATGATGGCGGATTACTCTCAGACGGAAATTGAAGTTATCACTGATTTATGGAAGGGCGAGATAGGCTATCCGACACCGAAAGCGGATGTTCGCGGAGCAGTATTTCGAGAGAATCAGATTTTGCTTGTTCGGGAGAAGCATGATGAGCTGTGGTCACTGCCGGGCGGGTTTTGCGAGATTGGTTTATCACCGGCTGAAAACGTGATCAAAGAAATCAAAGAAGAGTCGGGTTACGATACTGAACCGTCCCGATTGCTGGCCGTGCTAGACAGCCATAAGCACCCTCATCCGCCTCAGCCATATCATTACTATAAGATATTCATTGAATGCAGCATAACAGGCGGGCAGGGGGAAACAGGAATTGAGACGAACCATACCGCTTTTTTTCCGGAAGACAGGCTCCCGCCGCTTTCTCCAAAACGAAACACACCTTCACAGCTCAGCATGCTGTTTGACTTTTTGCGCCATCCAGAAAAGAATACGATATGTGACTAAACAAAGAAAGAGCCCGGAAGGCTCTTTCTTTTTTATAGCGCAATATGTTTTTCATTGGCGAGTTTCAGAAGGGTCAAAATAGAATCGGCTTGTTTATGGCCGAGTTTTTGCTTTAATTTGTTTTCTTCAACTAATCGGCTGCCGTAAATCTCGACAGAGGCTTTGTCAACGACAGTATGCCAGTTTTCCTGCTTTTTTCCCTCAACAAGCGGTTTTTCATGTCTCTCAGAAAAAGAGAACACAAACAATACAAATGCAAGTGAAAGTAGGATGCCGACAACTTGTTTTTTGAAATCAGTCTGTGCTGCCATGTTGTTCTCTCCTTCACCTTTTACCTTTTATTTAATCATAGAATCAGCTTGCTTTATATAATGGAAAAGTCATTTTTTTAGGTTAGTGCTATTGGTTGGAAATAGGGGTATTTTCTGATTGGAGCGGTGCAATTGAATGCATATTGGATTTGCGTGCTTATGCCTAAGGTCACGTTGTGAGCCAAAACAGCAGTGCAGAATAGAAAAAAATTGAAAGATTATGGTAAGATGAACGAAATTCGAGGGGGAATATATGATGCCTGCATCGAACATCGTGATCGCCTGCCTGCTGTTATCAATTTGATTATATTTGGTAGTCCCTCTCTTTTTCGAAAGCGGGAGGTGAAATGGAACCGTCAATTGCTGAATTCTTTCAAGGGGAGTGACAATGCATGAATGTGTTAAACCGCCGGCAAGCCTTGCAGCGAGCGTTGCTCAATGGAAAAAACAAACAGGATGCTTATCATCCGTTTCCATGGTACGAATCGATGAGAAAGGATGCGCCTGTTTCCTTTGATGAAGAAAACCAAGTGTGGAGCGTTTTTCTTTATGATGATGTCAAAAAAGTCATTGGGGATAAAGAGCTGTTTTCCAGTTATATGCCGCAGCAGTCGAGTTCTATTGGAAATTCCATCATTAACATGGACCCACCGAGGCATACGCAAATCCGTTCTGTAGTGAATAAAGCCTTCACGCCGCGTGTGATGAAACAATGGGAACCGAGAATTCAGGAAATCACAGATGAACTGATTCAAAAATTTCAGGGGCGAAGGGAGTTTGACATTGTTCACGATTTTTCATATCCGTTACCGGTTATCGTGATATCTGAGCTGCTCGGAGTGCCTTCGGAGCATATGGATCAGTTTAAAACATGGTCTGATCTTCTGGTCAGCACGCCGAAGGATAAAAGTGAAGAAGCTGAAAAAGCTTTTTTAGAAGAACGAAACAAGTGCGAGGAAGAACTGGCCGTGTTTTTTGCCAACATCATTGAAGAAAAGCGGAACAAACCGGCACAGGACATCATTTCAATTTTAGTGGAAGCGGAAGAAACAGGCGAGAAGCTGTCCGGAGAAGAGCTGGTTCCGTTTTGCACGCTGCTGCTGGTGGCTGGGAATGAAACCACGACAAACCTGATTTCAAATGCGATGTACAGCATATTAGAAACTCCGGATGTGTATGATGAACTTCGCAGCCATCCTGAACTAGTGCCTCAGGCTGTTGAGGAGGCCCTGCGTTTCAGGGCGCCTGCACCGGTTTTGAGGCGAATTGCCAAACGGGATACGGAGATCGGGGGACACCTCATTAAAGAAGGTGATATGGTTCTGGCTTTTGTGGCATCTGCAAATCGTGATGAAACGAAGTTTGACAGGGCACACCTGTTTGATATTCACCGCCATCCTAATCCGCATATCGCGTTTGGACACGGCATCCATTTTTGTCTTGGGGCACCGCTTGCCCGTCTTGAAGCAAAGATCGCGTTAACGTCTTTGATTTCTGCTTTTCCTCATATGGAAAGCGTCAGTATCACTCCGATTGAAAACAGCGTGATATACGGATTAAAGAGCTTCCGTGTGAAAATTTAATAGATAAGGAGACTGGAGATTCATGAAAAAGCACCATATTTCGATGATCAATATCCCGGCGTACGGGCATGTCAATCCTACGCTTGCATTAGTGGAAAAGCTTTGTGAGAAAGGGCATCGTGTCACGTATGCGACGACTGAGGAGTTTGCGCCCGCTGTTCAGCAAGCCGGTGGAGAAGCATTGATCTATCATACATCCTTGAATATTGATCCTAAGCAAATCAGGGAGATGATGGAAAAGAATGACGCGACGCTCAGTCTTTTGAAAGAATCACTCAGCATTCTGCCGCAGCTTGAGGATTTATATAAGGATGATCAGCCTGATCTGATCATTTATGATTTTGTCGCGCTGGCTGGAAAATTGTTTGCTGACAAGCTTAATGTGCCGGTCATTAAGCTCTGTTCGTCATATGCCCAAAATGAATCCTTTCAGCTCGGAAATGAAGACATGCTGAAAAAAATAAGAGAAGCAGAGGCTGAATTTAAAGCTTACTTGGAGCAAGAGCAATTGCCGGCTGTTTCATTTGAACAATTAGCTGTGCCGGAAGCATTAAATATTGTCTTTATGCCGAAATCCTTTCAGATTCAGCATGAGACGTTCGATGACCGTTTCTGTTTTGTCGGCCCTTCCCTTGGAAAACGAACGGAACAAGATAGTTTGAAAATTGAAAAGGGTGATCACCCGCTTATGCTGATTTCATTGGGAACGGCGTTTAACGCCTGGCCGGAATTTTACAAGATGTGCATCGAGGCATTTCGAGGTTCTTCATGGCAAGTGATCATGTCCGTCGGGAAAACGATTGATCCTGAAGGCTTGGATGATATCCCTGCTAACTTTACCATTCGCCAAAGTGTGCCCCAGCTTGAGGTATTGGCGAAAGCCGATTTGTTTATTTCTCATGGCGGAATGAACAGTACGATGGAAGCGATGAATGCCGGTGTGCCGCTTGTCGTCATTCCGCAAATGTATGAGCAGGAGCTCACTGCTAAGCGTGTCGATGAATTAGGCCTTGGTGTTTATTTGCCGAAAGAGGACGTTAGTGTTTCCAAGCTACAGGAAGCAGTGCAGGCCGTATCCAATGATCAAGAGGTGCTCAGCCGCGTCAAGAATATGCAAAAGGATGTAAAAGAAGCAGGCGGAGCGGAGCGTGCAGCAGCTGAGATTGAAGCGTTTATGAAAAAATCCGCTGTACCGCAATAAATCACAAAAACCGAAATCAAAAATTAGATTTCGGTTTTTTGTTAAATATTTTTTTTCATCCCGCATCTCCGGCATTCTCTAAGAAATTTTCCGCCTTTTACAGAGCTTTTGAACAGTGTGTAATCACAGTTATCGCAGCGCCCGCTGCGGACGTCCGGATATTCATTGAATTCGTAAACGATCGATGTATCGTAGCCTTTTGTTTCATATTCTTCTTTTTTTGTTTCCATGGCGATCCCCCGTTAGCAAACGTATCTGCTGTCTATATTACAGCAAGCTTCAGGTGTATTCAAATGGATTTTAGAGGCTTGGGTTTATCTTGATTTCTCCCTTGGTTTGCGCCACAATAGCTTTATTAAACTTGTATACATAAAAAGCCTATGCAAAGAGGAGAGAAACGGGTATGGGAAAAGGGTTACATGGAAAGCGCGTGGCAATCGGGGGCTCCCGAAAAACGGAAGAAATCAGCACGATTATTGAAAAACAGGGCGGAACTCCTGTCATCCGGCCTCTCCAAGGCACGGTTTACTTAGCAGAGAAGCAGGTGGAGCCGGATTTGCGGACGTTTGTGGAGGAAAAAGCTGACTGGGTCATTTTCACGACAGGCATCGGCACGGAGACTCTTGTCGATATGGCAGAGAAAATCGGTCTGAAAGATGAGTTTCTGCAGGCCATTCGCCAAGCGAAAGCGGCATGCCGAGGATACAAAACGCTGGCTGCGCTGAAAAAGCTTGGGATCACCCCGGAAGCTTCGGATGAAGACGGGACAACAAGAGGTTTAATCCGTTCCTTGGAACCTCACGACTTTTCAGGAAAAACAGTCATGGTGCAGCTTCATGGAGAAAAAGCACCGGTCCTCATGGCATTTCTTGAAGAAAAGGGCGCGTCTGTCCTGCCGATTCTGCCTTATCAGCACATCCCGCCAGAGGAGGAAACGGTGGAGCGGTTATGCCGGGAGCTGATGAACGGTGAGATCGACGCCGTTTGTTTTACAACGGCAATTCAGGTTCGTTCCCTGTTTGATTTTGCCAAGGGGCACGGCTATATTGATGAAGTGAAGGCTGTATTCGAAGAGCGCGCCATCGCTGCGGCTGTCGGAAAAGTGACTGCTGAAGCACTTCGGGAAGAAGGCATCACGAGACTGCTTGCGCCGGAGATTGAGCGGATGGGCGCGATGATTGTTGAGCTGTCCAAGTATTATGAAGAAAAGGAATAACCAGTACAAAAAGCCGCTTTCCAAGGGAAAAGCGGCTTTTGTCTGTCATCCATTCTGTTTCAGTTGCTGATGCGCGGTGAATAATGTCGGGTATGTCAGCACGCTTAAAATCACACATGTCAGCGCCGCTGACGCCATCGTTGTAAACACGATTAAGAGCTGAAAGCGAACCGCCTGAATCGGGTCCGCGCCCGCTAAAATCTGGCCTGTCATCATGCCTGGAAGCTGAACAAGCCCCAGTGTTTTCTGGCTTTCCAGCGTCGGGATCATACTCATTTTCATCGCAGAAGTAAGAATACGCTGTATAGATTGCTTCGGTGTGCCTCCAAGAGACAATATTAATTGAATTTCTTCTTTGCGAACTTCGACTTCTGAGCTGAGCCGGTTTAAAAACAGACTCGAGAGCACCATTGAATTTCCGATGACCATTCCGCTGATCGGAATGACATATCGGGCCGTAAGCGGGATGATATGAAGAGACAGCAGAATTCCCTGCGTTACAATTTCTACAATCGCTAACGCGGCGAACACTCTCCAAAACGAGCCGATTGTATTTTTCTTTCGTTTGATGACATTTTGCGCCGCCACTGCCAGCATTAACAGCACCATCAGCAGGATAAAAACGGGATGGTCTCCGCGGAAAATCAGCGACAGTACATAACCGATGATAAGCAGCTGTACCGCGGCCCGGATGGTGGCGATGATCATGTCTTTTTCTACGCCTGCTTTAAAGGATTTTGATAAAAACAAGGCGATCAAAACAAAGATCATCGTTAAAGAGAGGGAAAGGTAATCCATTACCGAGTGCCTCCCTTCAAAAAGTCTCTCGCTGCTTCATGTTGCGGATTGGAGAAAAATGTTTCGGTTGCTGCAGTTTCCAGAAGCCGTCCATCCGCCATAAACCAAATGGTATCGGCAACTCGTTTTGCCTGCTCCATATTATGAGTCACCCACATGACCGTCCATTTTTTCTCTTGATGCTGACGTTTGATCAGCTTTTCAATTTCAAGAGCAGAAACCGGGTCCAAGGCCGACGTGATTTCGTCTAATAATAGAATAGAGGAAGGATTTGCGAGCGTTCTGGCTAGTGACAGCCTTTGCCGCTGTCCGCCCGATAAGTCCTTGGCGCTTCTGTCTAACAGCTCTGGCGGGAGCCCTGTAAGAGAAGCGAGCTCTTCAGGGGAGTACAGCTGTGATTGGTGAAGCCTTTGGACCAGACTTAGATTATCACGCACTGTCCCGTCGAGGACGGGCGCCGATTGAAATGCGAGGGCTGCCGTTCGCCTCAGCTCATTGACATTCCATTCTCGGACTTCCTTTCCGTATATATTTACTTCGCCGCTGTCAGGCGTTCTCATTAAATTGCACATGGACAGGAGGGTGCTTTTGCCTGAACCGGAAGGACCTAAAACGGCCACGATTGTGCCCTGTTGAATGTCTCCGGTGACATCCTGCAATACATCATAGGTTTGTCCGTCTTGTTCATAGCTTTTTTTGACTGATCTGAAGGAGATGGCTGGTTTGTATTGTGTTTGATTGTTTGCTTCCATTACAATAATCACCTTTCAGTAAAGTAGGCTTATACTATATTTAACTATAACGTGAAACAGATGCCTTTTGGTAGCAAAAATAAAGGAGAACAGGCTTTCACCCGTTCTCCGGCAGATGCTACGCGGTCAGATTTGACCGTGTTTTCTTTTTCGGTTTTCCCGGCTGTGAAGCGAAGGTATGTAACACCATCCCCGCTATAATAATGAATAAACCGGCAAATGATAAAAGAGATGGGAAAACGCCTGACAGCAGAACAATTTCACCAAGCAGCGCGAAAATCACTTCACCGGATTGAGTTGCTTCAACGGCTGCGAGTTTTTGCGGATTGTCTCTTACCATATCAGTGGCCCAGAAAAATAAAACGGTCGCAATGATGCCTGAGCTGACGGCCACGATAAAGGATTGAACGGTTTGGCCAGCTGTCGGAAGGCCGTCTGACCACCAGCCGTAAGCTGCTACTATAAGCCAGAATGGAAGGCTAGCCAAGGTCATCCCCAGCACACGCTGAAATGTATCAAGCCGGCCCCCGTATTCTTCGAGCATTCTCCGGTTTCCTAGCGGATAAGCAAAAGCCGCAATGACAACCGGCAGCACACTGAAAAGCAGCATCTTCCCAGAAAGCGATTCTGCATGCTGAAGCTGTATCAGTGCCGCTCCGATCAGGATGATCACGGAAGTGCCAAGTGAAACAAGGGGAATCTTTTGCCGAACGAGCTGCGGCCCGTCCGGCATGTCTTTTTTGACATAGAAAAATGGAGATAACAGAACACCGGCTACAATTGTGATTTGCCAGGTCCCGGCTACGAGCCAACCTGGACCGTATGCAGCTGCAAATGTGATCGGCGCGTAAAAAAGCACGAAGCCGACAAAGCTCCATTTAATCCAAAAGAACGGCTTTTTCCGCATCTCTTGTAAGAGAGGGGCGAATGTCCCTCTCATGATGACTATCAAACATAAAAACGGAACCATAAAAATAAAGCGCAGCGAAGAGCTCCAAAGCCAGCTGCCTCCGGATAACTCCATCGCTCTGTTTAAAATAAAGGTAACGGCGAAAAAGAGTGAAGCCAATATTCCGATAACGATTGCTTTCATGATATCCCTCATTCTGGCATTATTTTTTTATACTATACTATTCGATATCGCACAGATCAATGGAGTCGTGAGAAAATAAGCATGTTTTGCGAACCGCTAAGTGTGGAAGACAAAAAATGGAGGTGAGATTGTTGGAAGCAAGGACACAGACGTACTTCTTTCAGGATGACGGCAGGATTCCGAATCACCCTGATTTTCCGCTTGTTGTGTATCAAAACGCACTCAAGGACACCGGTCAGGCAGAGCGGATCGTCAACCGGCATGGCTGGTCTAACAGCTGGTCAGGGAGTGTTTTTCCATACCATCATTATCACAGCAATACGCATGAAGTCCTGATTGCAGTTAGGGGAGAGGCTGTGATTCAATTTGGGGGAGAAAAAGGGGCCGCCATTCCTTTCAAATCCGGCGACGCAGTCGTGATTCCAGCTGGAGTCGGCCATAAAAAGCTAAGCTCAAGCGCCGATTTTACCGTCGTTGGCGCCTATCCGGGAGGCGTTCATTATGATATGAAGACGGGAGAGCCGAATGAATGGGAGGAAGCGATGAAACAGATCAAGCAGGTGTCATTGCCGGCGAAAGATCCGATCACAGGAAAAAGAGAACCTCTATTGGGAATATGGGTAAAGTGAAGGGGAGAAAATTGCTGGGTTGTCAATAACTAGTGTCGCAGAAATGTTATGACATGGGCTCCATATAAATTAATTTCATAATCGAAGCAATTCACGTTCAAATTTTGTTCAAAAAGTGTTATCATATAGAAGGTAATCGAATTGGAGTTTTTTGTGTTTGCTATTTTCAGAGAGAGTAAAGGATTTTTGACTTATTCAATTGTTTATTTTTGAGATAAAAATAATACTGAATATGGCAAGATGAAAAACTGGGTAGTAAACATTTATTTTTGTAAATGATTGTGCATGAATTCACAATCCTTATTCTTATGCTTTCATGCATGAGACCAGGGAGAGGCACTACCCTTTCCAAAAAAATCTGCAAACTGCTTATAGTAAAGGAGAATTGGATATGCCAGAAACAATCGATCAAACAAATGCGTCTGTCAGCCAAAGCCAGCAAGATCTTATTGATCAGCTGTTAAAGCCGGAAGTTCAAGAATCACTGACCGTTTTAGTTGACCAGCTTCCGAAGCTGACTGAGTTAGTGAATATTTTAACGAAGTCTTATGATTTCGCTCAGTCTGTAGCAACTGACGAAGTGCTAAAAAGCGACACTGTCGGTGCTATCACTGAAATTCTTGAGCCTGTAAAAGAAACAGCGAAAGAAGTAGCTGCGACTGCAATCGAAGCGAAAGACCGCGCGGATGCAAGCAACGAAACGATTGGTCTTTTCGGCCTGTTGCGCATGCTGAAAGATCCTCAAGCTCAAAAGCTGTTCCGTTTTGCTAACAGCTACCTTGAAGTCATGAACGAACGCGAAAACCAAAAATAATCTCAGATTCAAATTGATATAAAGGACGGAGGATATACGATGTCAAAACATATTGTCATTCTAGGCGCTGGTTATGGCGGAGTTCTTTCTGCTCTAACAGTTCGCAAACATTACACAAAAGAACAAGCACGCGTGACTGTGGTAAACAAATACCCAACTCACCAAATCATTACGGAATTACACCGTCTTGCAGCAGGCAACGTGTCTGAAAAAGCGGTTGCAATGCCATTAGAAAAACTTTTTAAAGGCAAAGACATTGATCTTAAAATCGCGGAAGTAAGCTCTTTCTCTGTTGATAAAAAAGAAGTTGCGCTTGCTGACGGTTCTACATTATCTTACGATGCGCTTGTTGTAGGTCTTGGTTCTGTAACAGCTTACTTCGGCATCCCAGGTCTTGAAGAAAACAGCATGGTATTGAAATCTGCTGCTGATGCGAACAAAGTCTTCCAACATGTTGAAGATCGTGTGCGCGAGTACTCTCAAACGAAAAACGAAGCTGATGCAACAATCCTTATCGGCGGAGGCGGCTTAACAGGTGTTGAGCTTGTCGGTGAGCTTGCTGATATCATGCCGAACCTTGCGAAAAAATACGGCGTAGACCATAAAGAAATCAAATTGAAACTGGTTGAAGCAGGTCCGAAAATCCTTCCTGTTCTTCCGGATGATCTTATCGAACGTGCGACTGCAAGCCTTGAAAAACGCGGCGTTGAGTTCTTAACAGGTCTTCCTGTTACAAATGTAGAAGGAAACGTGATTGATCTGAAAGACGGATCTAAAGTTGTTGCCAACACATTTGTTTGGACTGGCGGCGTACAAGGTAACCCATTGGTCGGTGAATCAGGTCTTGAAGTGAATCGCGGACGCGCGACAGTAAATGACTTCCTGCAATCTACATCTCATGAAGATGTATTTGTTGCCGGTGACAGCGCAGTTTACTTCGCTCCAGACGGCCGTCCATACCCGCCAACTGCACAAATCGCATGGCAAATGGGTGAGCTGATCGGTTACAACCTATTCGCTTACTTAGAAGGCAAAACGCTTGAAACATTCAAGCCAGTAAACTCTGGTACACTTGCAAGCCTCGGACGCAAAGACGCGGTTGCCATCATTGGTGCTAATTCTACACCGCTTAAAGGTCTTCCTGCTTCCTTGATGAAAGAAGCAAGTAACGTACGCTACTTAACACACATTAAAGGACTTTTCAGCCTGGCTTACTAATCCTTTTTGTGGACTCGGACATTGCCAAAAGCGTTCCTTTCGGGATGCTTTCCGGCAATGTCTTTTTTTGTTTTTTTGCTAACGTTAACATTTCATTTTCAAAAAAGAGATTGATCCTAGAGGAATATAAAGGTAAAATAAAATTAAATCAAAATGTTAACGTTAACATTTTGAAATAGAATGAAAGACGGTGAGGACATGGAACCCTTTATGGGCGAGAATTTTTTGCTGAAAAATGAAACCGCTGTCAGCCTCTATCACAATTATGCGAAAGACATGCCGATTATTGATTACCACTGCCACTTAAGCCCGAAAGAAATCTATGAAAATAAGACATTTCAAAACATCACGGAAGCTTGGCTGTATGGAGACCATTACAAATGGCGCATCATGAGAGCCAATGGGATTGAAGAGACATACATTACCGGCGAAGCGGCAGATGAGAAGAAATTTATGGCTTGGGCGAAAACCGTGCCGATGGCGATTGGCAATCCGCTCTACAATTGGACTCACTTAGAACTGCAGCGTTTTTTTGGCATTTATGAGATTTTAAATGAGCAATCCGCGCCGGCTATATGGAAACGGACGAATGAACTGCTTCAAGGAGAAGGCTTCGGGGCAAGGGATTTAATCGTAAAATCAAATGTAAAGGTCGTTTGCACAACTGATGATCCTGTCGATTCTCTTGAATACCATCTATTATTAAAAGAAGACAAAGATTTTCCTGTCAGCGTGCTGCCTGGATTTCGGCCGGATAAGGGACTTGAGATCAATCGTGAAGGCTTTCCTGATTGGGTGCAGGCACTTGAAGATGCCGCAGCCATATCGATTACAACCTACGATGAATTTCTAAAGGCACTGGAAAAACGGGTGCGATTCTTCCACTCAGCCGGCGGCAGAGTGTCTGATCACGCGATAGATTCGATGGTATTTGCCGAAACGACAAAAGAGGAAGCGGGACGGATTTTTTCTGACAGATTACAAGGAACAGAGGTTTCTTATGAAGATGAGAAGAAATTTAAGACGTATACGCTTCAGTTTCTTTGCGGTTTGTATGCGGAGCTCGATTGGGCGATGCAGTTTCATATCAACGCTTTAAGAAACACGAATACAAAAATGATGAAGAGACTTGGACCTGATACAGGCTATGATTCTATGAATGATGAAGAAATTGCTAAGCCTTTATACAAGCTGCTGAACTCAGTCGAGATGAAGAACAAGCTGCCGAAAACGATTTTATATTCACTTAATCCAAACGATAACTATGTCATCGCCAGCATGATCAACAGTTTTCAGGACGGTGTTACCCCGGGAAAAATACAATTCGGTACAGCATGGTGGTTTAACGATACAAAAGACGGGATGCTCGAGCAAATGAAAGCGTTGTCAAATGTCGGGCTTTTCAGCCGCTTTATCGGCATGCTCACCGATTCCAGAAGTTTTCTTTCCTATACGCGCCACGAATATTTCAGGCGGATCGTCTGCAATTTGATCGGGGAATGGGTGGAAAACGGCGAAGTGCCGCATGATATGGAGCTTCTGGGAAGCATTGTTCAGGGAATTTGCTATGACAATGCGAAACACTACTTTCAATTTCAAGAAGAGAAAGCAAACGTGTAACCAAATGTCCGCTCAGCAACACGATCATGCGTCATCCTGAGCGGACCACTACCCGAAAATTCTTAAGACACAGAGGTGGAAGATGCGAACTGAACTGGCAAATAAGGTTGTGTCGATCGAAACGGAGAAAAAGCTTTCGTTGAAAGAGAAAATTTCCTATGGATTTGGTGATTTTGGCAACGGTTTTATGTTTGATCTCGGCCAGATTTATTTATTAAAGTATTTTACTGATGTAGCGGGAATCCCGGCTGCGATGGCCGGCGGCATTTTTTTAGTCAGCAAGCTGTTTGCGGCGATAACAGATCCAATTGTCGGCTCATCTATTGATTATCGCAAAAATATCGGCAAACGGGGGAAATTCAGGCCTTATCTATTAATCGGCAGCATCGTGCTTGCGGTGCTTACTGTTCTTATTTTTCTGTCTCCCAATGTATCAACGACCGGAAAACTCATTTATGCATATGCATCCTATATGATTTGGGGCATCGGCTATTCATTTGTGAATATTCCGTATGGCT
Source organism: Bacillus sp. LR_5 (assembly GCF_042709275.1). Classification (NCBI taxonomy): domain Bacteria; kingdom Bacillati; phylum Bacillota; class Bacilli; order Caryophanales; family Bacillaceae; genus Bacillus; species Bacillus sp. LR_5. Next base: position 63,228 of record NZ_JAVAXX010000002.1, read on the forward strand.
CATTAGGGGCAGCGATGACTCAAAATTCTGAGGATCGGACCTCTATTTCGACTTTCCGCCAAATCGGATCACTTGGGGCTTTGTTTATCACAAGTGTGGCCGTGATGCCGCTGCTCGTCAAGTTTGATAATCCGAAGGTCGGCTACCCGGTGGTCATGGGCTTGTTCGCCGCACTTGGTGTGATTTGGTTTTATATTTGCTACCGCAATTGCAAAGAGCGCATTGTCATATCGGAAGCGCCAAAAGAAAAATTAACACTCTCATCTGTCGTCAAAACATTTATCTCGAATAAACCGCTGTTAACCCTTGTCCTGATGACGATTTTTTCAATTTCCGCATACAACATTAAATCCGCCATGCTAGTCTATTTCGCACAATATAACCTGGGCAATGTTGAATTAATGGCTTATATGAACTTTATTATTATCGGTTCTTCCTTTTTGGGCGTCGTATTTCTGCCAAAGCTCGTCAAGATGTTTGGAAAGAAACGAACGGCAATGATCGGCTTCGGCATCAGTGTAGCCGCGGATCTCATCAACTTTATGCTGCCATCAAACGTTTATGTGTTTACGATTCTAGCCAGTATCGCCTTTATCGGAATCAGTATTCCAAATGGCATCACGTGGGCGCTTGTCTCCGATATTATTGACTATGGCGAATGGAAATCCGGTGAACGGAAAGAAGCAACGACATATTCACTTTTCAATTTCTCAAGAAAGCTTGCTCAGTCATTGTCCGGTTTTCTCTCGGGGATCGGTTTGGGGATTATCGGCTATGTGCCGAATGCAGTCCAGACAGCACAGGCGCTGATTGGCATCAAAGCGCTTCTGCTTCTGTATCCGGCCATTGCTTTGGCATTAGCGATGATCATTATCGGCTTTCTTTATAAACTCACAGACCAGCAGCATGCACAGATCGTTCAGGATCTTCATCAAAAGAGCTGACAACGTAATATAAAGAATATTTAAAATAATTTGTAAATATGATGTGTTTGTAAGGGTTTTCGCTTAGGGGTGCCCAAAGAACTGAAAAGAAAGAAAGGAGGCACTTTATTGAAAACGGTAACGATACCGGCTGAAGAAGCAAAGGAACTCGTTCGGGTCAAGCTGATCGGTGCCCATTTGAATGAACAAGATGCTGAAAAAGTAGCAGATGTCCTCGTGCACGCCGATTTACGCACTGTACATTCGCATGGGGTGCTGCGAACAGAGCACTATGTGAACAGGCTAAGGGCGGGAGGGATCAATCCCGAAGCACATCCTGATTTTAAAGAAACGGGGCCTGTGACCGGCGTGCTTGACGGAGATGATGGTTTCGGCCATGTAATTTGTGATATGGCGATGGACCGTGCAATTGACATGGCGAAGAAAAACGGAGTCGGCATGGTCACGGCCGTAAACAGCAGCCATTGCGGAGCGCTAAGCTATTTTGTGCAAAAAGCAGCTGAAGAAAAGCTGATCGGAATGGCAATGACACATACGGACAGTATCGTTGTTCCATTTGGGGGGAGGTCTCCTTTTTTAGGGACAAATCCGATTGCTTACGGTGTTCCGGCTAAGCATAAGAAACCGTTTATCTTAGATATGGCGACATCCAAAGTGGCCTTTGGGAAGATTTTGCAGGCCCGTGAAGAGGGCAAAGACATTCCTGAGGGATGGGGGGTTGATGAAAACGGAGAAGCAGTAACCGATCCTTACAAGGTCGTCTCACTTTCAACCTTCGGCGGCCCGAAAGGCTATGGACTATCTATTGTGGTAGATGTGTTTTCCGGATTGCTGGCGGGCGCGGCTTTTGGCCCTCATATCGCCAAAATGTACAGCGGCCTTGATCAAAAAAGAAAGCTGGGACATTACGTTTGCGCGATCAATCCGTCCTTTTTTACCGACCGGGATACGTTTTTAGAGCAGATGGATGCCATGCTCGATGAACTCCAGCAGTCACCGCCGGCTGCTGGAGTCGAGAGAGTGTATGTGCCCGGCGAGATCGAGCAGCTGCATGAAGAAAGAAATAAGGAACACGGAATATCAATTGCTCGGAGCGTGTATGAATTCTTAAAAAGCAGGTGAGAAAAATGAAAGCGGTTCAAGTGCGAAAAGCGTATGATCTGGTGACTGCGGAGATGAAGAAGCCGGTTCTTTCAAAGGATGATGAAGTGCTCGTGAAAGTCAAGCGAGTCGGGATTTGCGGCTCAGACATGCACATTTATCATGGCACGAATCCGCTCGCCACCCTCCCGAGAGTCATCGGACACGAGGTAACGGGACAAGTAGAGGAAGTTGGGGCGAATGTACAGAGCCTTAAAACCGGTGACCACGTTGTGATTGAGCCGATTTCTTATTGCGGAACGTGTTACGCCTGCCGCAAAGGGCGCCCGAATGTTTGTGCCAAGCTTTCTGTGTTTGGCGTACATGAGGATGGCGGCATGCGGGAATATGTTGTGCTTCCAGAAAGGCAGCTTCACGTTGTATCAAAGGACTTGCCTTGGGAAGAAGTGGTCATGGCCGAGCCTTACACGATAGGCGCCCAGGCAGTGTGGAGAGGCCAGGTGGAAAAAGGTGATACCGTTCTGATTCAGGGAGCGGGACCCATCGGGATCTGTGTGTTGAAAATGGCTAAGCTGGCGGGCGCTGCCGTCATGATGACTGACTTGAATAACGAGCGGCTGGCATTTGCGAAAGAAAACGGTGCCGACGCTGTCGTGAATGCCCAAACAGAAAATGTTGCTGAGCGGGTCCGGGAATGGACTGGGAATGAAGGAGCCAATGTGGTCATTGATGCGGTTTGTCTGCCGGCGACTTTTGAGCTTTCAGTTGAGGTCGTTTCTCCCGCGGGACATGTGGTTGTGCTTGGATTTGATGAAAAAGCGGCACAAATTTCTCAGCTGCCGATTACAAAAAAAGAAGTCACGATAACCGGATCGAGATTGCAGACCAATCAGTTTCCCAAGGTGGTAGAGCTTTTGAATAAAGGACGGTTAGCGCATAACGGGCTGGTGACCCATACATTTTCAGTAGATGACGTCCATCACGCATTTCAGTTTATCAAGGAGCATCCAGATCAGGTGCGAAAAGCCGTTATCACGTTTGATTAATCCACTGAATCCGGAGGTGTACACATGAATATGACATTTCGATGGTATGGCCGAGGCAACGATACAGTCACACTGGAACACGTGAAGCAAATTCCCGGAGTCAAAGGCATCGTCTGGGCTCTCCATCAAAAACCTGTCGGCGATGTATGGGAAAAAGAAGAAATCAGAGCCGAGACCGAATATATTCAATCCTATGGTTTTCATACTGAAGTTGTAGAAAGCGTGAATGTTCATGAAGCGATTAAACTCGGAAACGATGAACGAAGCCGATATATTGAAAACTACAAACAAACCATCCGCAATCTTGCCGAATTTGGCGTGAAAGTGATCTGCTATAATTTTATGCCGGTTTTTGATTGGACACGCACGGACATGTTTCGTCCACTGGAAGATGGATCAACCGCTCTGTTTTTTGAAAAGGCCAAGGTGGAGAGCCTTGAGCCCCAAGAGCTGATTCGGACGGTGGAGCAAGCATCTGACATGACACTGCCGGGGTGGGAGCCCGAAAAATTAGCTCGGATCAAAGAGCTGTTTGCAGCCTACAGAACGGTCGATGAAGAACAGCTATGGGACAATCTATCATTCTTTTTGCAGGAAATTCTTCCGGTTGCAGAAAGTCACGGTGTTCAAATGGCCCTTCATCCGGATGACCCGCCATGGCCGATCTTCGGGCTGCCGCGTATTATCACAGGGGAGGCAAGCTATAGGAGGCTAAGGGCGATATCGGATTCACCGTCTAATTGCATCACTCTTTGTACAGGTTCAATGGGAGCCAATCCCGCTAATGACATGGTGGAGATTGCTAAGACGTATGCCGGCATCGCTCCATTTTCACATATTCGCAATGTGAAAATTTTTGAGAATGGCGATTTTATTGAAACATCTCATCTGACGAAAGACGGTTCGATCAACATTCAAGGCGTGATGGAAGAACTGCATAAGCAGGATTACAAAGGATATGTCAGACCGGATCATGGGCGCCATCTTTGGGGCGAGCAATGCCGCCCGGGATATGGCCTATACGATCGGGCACTTGGCATCATGTATTTGAACGGGCTGTGGGACGCCTATGAAGCAATGGCAAAAAAAGAGGTGGAAGTATGATTCCGCTGCATGAGAACCTGGCTGGTAAAACGGCTGTCATCACTGGTGGCAGCGGCGTGCTTTGTTCAGCGATGGCCCGGGAGCTTACCCGCCATGGCATGAAGGTGGCGATATTGAATCGGACGGCTGAAAAAGGCCAAGCGGTCGTGAAGCAGATTATGGCGGCTGGCGGCACAGCTTGCTCTGTTTCTGCGGATGTGCTGGACAGGAGGTCACTTGTGCAGGCAAAGGAGGACATCCTCGGCCGATTTGGCTCTGTCGAACTGTTAATTAACGGGGCTGGCGGCAATCATCCTGACGCGATAACCGATGTGGAGACATATGTAGAAGCAGGAGAAGGCCAATCCTTTTTTGATATGGATGAGGGGGGCTTTTCAACTGTATTCTCTACCAACTTCACCGGTGCGTTTCTGGCCTCTCAAGTGTTTGGAAAAGAGCTGCTGAAGGCTGATTCACCGGCGATTATCAATCTATCTTCCATGAGTGCTTATTCACCTATGACGAAGGTTCCGGCATACAGTGCCGCCAAAGCATCGATCAATAACTTTACGATGTGGATGGCCGTTCATTTTGCTGAAACCGGACTGCGGGTCAATGCGATTGCCCCAGGCTTTTTTCTGACAAAACAAAATCATGATCTGCTGATCAATCGAGACGGAACCTTAACCGGACGTTCTAACAAAATTATTGCGGGAACACCGATGAAGCGTTTTGGAAAACCGGAGGACCTGCTCGGCACACTTCTTTGGCTGGCGGATGAATCCTATTCCGGTTTTGTCACCGGGGTCACTGTTCCTGTCGATGGAGGATTTATGGCTTATTCAGGCGTGTAACGAAAGCAGCGCAACAGAAGCTGAACCAACATAGGGGTGAGGTTGAGATGTTCTCAAAAGATAAGCTTCCCGTTATCCTTTTTTTGTTCCTGGCAGGAGTGATTAATTACCTGGATCGCTCGGCACTTTCCATTGCAGCTCCTTTTATTCAAGATGATCTCACATTATCTGCCACGCAAATGGGCTTGATTTTCAGCAGTTTTTCGATTGGTTATGCCATTTTTAACTTTCTTGGGGGCGTGGCATCTGACCGCTACGGGGCAAAGATGACCTTGTTTGTCGCCATGGTCGTTTGGTCGCTGTTCAGCGGAGCAGTCGCCCTCGCCTTTGGTTTTGTCAGCCTGCTGATTATACGCATCCTCTTCGGAATGGGAGAAGGCCCGCTGTCTGCGACCATCAACAAAATGGTGAATAACTGGTTCCCGCCGACCCAGCGGGCGTCTGTTGTCGGTGTGACCAACAGCGGAACGCCGCTCGGGGGAGCCATTTCCGGCCCGATCGTCGGCATGATCGCAATCGCGTTCAGCTGGAAGGTATCCTTCGTTCTCATTATGATTATTGGATTAATATGGGCAGTGCTCTGGTTCAAGTTTGTCAAAGAGAAGCCGCCAGTAGCGATGGGGGATGCACCGGCAATCAAAGCAGAAACGCCTCCTAGAGAAAAAATTCCGCTCACCTTTTACCTGAAGCAAAAAACAGTCCTGTTTACGGCGTTTGCTTTTTTCGCTTACAACTACATCCTCTTCTTCTTTTTGACGTGGTTTCCGAGCTACCTTGTTGAAGAGCGGGGACTAAGTGTTGAATCGATGAGTGTCATCACGGTCATTCCGTGGATTTTAGGCTTTATCGGCCTTGCAGCGGGGGGATTTGTTTCCGACTATGTGTACAAAAAAACAGCCCGAAAAGGTGTGCTGTTCTCGCGCAAGGTTGTGCTTGTCTCATGTTTGTTTTCCTCAGCGGTCCTGATTGGTTTGGCCGGGCTTGTGACAACTACTGCGAGCGCTGTCACACTTGTCGCTTTATCAGTGTTCTTTCTCTATTTGACAGGCGCTATCTATTGGGCTGTCATTCAAGATGTGGTTGATCAAAACAATGTCGGTTCTGTAGGCGGATTCATGCATTTCCTTGCTAACACGGCAGGAATTATAGGCCCGGCTTTAACCGGCTTTATTGTTGACCGAACGGGCACGTTTTCTGGAGCATTTTTGCTTGCCGGAGGGTTAGCTGTCTTTGCTTCACTAGCTGTTATTCGTTTTGTCCGTCCGATCATCGGCAAACCAGCAGGAACAGAAGCGGAGAATCCGGTGTCTTATTAATCTGGAAATATAGTGGGAGAGGCGGTATGTTTGATGATACAATATACAGTAACTAATCGCAGCCGGTATGATAAGGAAGGGAATTAGATGGTAACCATAAAAGATATCGCAAAACTCGCAAACGTATCCCACACAACCGTTTCCAGAGCACTCAACAACAGTCCTTACATCAAAGAACATACGAAGAAAAAAATACTAGAGCTCGCAGCACAGCTCAACTATACACCAAATGTAAACGCGAAAAGCCTGGCGATGCAAAAGTCACATACGATCGGGCTTTTCTTTACAAGCATCACAAACGGAACTTCACACAGCTTCTTTGCTGACACAATCAAAGGCGTAAATCAAGCCATAAGTGAGGATTACAATCTCTATGTCCGCGGCATCGATGATCTGAAAAACTATGACTCCGTTACGCCGATGAGATATGACGGCATCATTTTAATGAGCCAAAGTGACATTGATAATTCTTTTATTTATCATATTCGAGAAAAAAACATCCCGCTTGTGGTACTGAATCGCGATATTGATGACCGCAGCATCACGAATATTTTGTCCAATGACAAAGAAGGCTCTCAGGAAGCTGTAGAATACTTCATTAAGAACGGACATCAAGATATCGCCATCATCGAGGGAATCGAAGGCTTTAAATCCTCCCAGCAGCGTAAGGAAGGCTACTTAGCCGCACTGATTCATCATCATATTCCGATCAAACATGAATACAGTGTCAAAGGGCAATACGATATGGAAAGCGGCTTTCAAGCGATGGAGCGGCTGCTGGCACTGCCGAATCCTCCAACTGCTGTCTTTTGTTCGAATGATGACATGGCAATCGGAGCGATGAATGCGATATTCGCAAAGGGCCTGCGCGTCCCTGATGATATTTCAGTGATCGGTTTTGATGATATTGGATTTTCACAATACATTACGCCAAGGCTTTCAACAGTGAAGCGTCCAGTAGAGAAAATCAGCGTGCTTGGCGCGCAAAAACTATTGACGCTGATCAGCGAGCCGGAAACAAAAGCAGAAAAAATCTTGGAAAACACAGAATTCATGGTGCGTGATTCAGTCAGACGATTGACGACGTGATGGCCCGTTTTCAGCGGGCATTCTTTATACAGAAAAATGTTAACGTGTGCATAAATGAGAGAGGGAGGCAATGAAGATGCAGAAGCTAAATAAAAGTGTGTACGATCACTATACTCAGTATCCGGAAAAAATTCTCCAATTCGGAGAAGGGAACTTTCTTCGAGGATTTGTCGATTGGCAGATTGATCAATTGAATCAACACACTGATTTTAATGGGAGCGTCGCAGTTGTGCAGCCAAGAGGGTCAGAAAAAATCAAAAGGTTAAATCAGCAAGATGGTTTATACACGCTTTTTTTACAAGGAATGAAAAACGGAGAAGCGGTAAACGAGCATATGATTATCAACTCAATCAGCCGCGGAATTGATCTGTTTTCTGATTATGAAGCTTACAAAGAATTGGCTTCAAGTGAAGAGCTGCGGTTTATCATTTCCAACACCACTGAGGCCGGTATCGTATGTGATGAAAAAGATCGTTTAGAGGATAGGCCGCAAAAAACATTCCCTGGGAAATTAACGGCATTTCTCTACTTTCGCTATCAAGCTTTTAAAGGAGATCAGACTAAAGGCTGTGTCTTGATCCCATGTGAGCTGATCGAGAATAATGGCGAAAAGCTGAAGGAAACGATTCTTCATTATGCAGATCTATGGAAGCTGGAAGAAGGGTTTACACAGTGGATTCATGATGCCAACACGTTTTGTAATAGTTTAGTAGACCGCATTGTCCCGGGCTTTCCTGTCGACAGTATTGATGAGATTACTGGAGATCTGGGCTATCAAGATGAACTGATAGTTGTGGGAGAGCAGTATTATTTATGGGTTATCGAGGGGCCGGATTGGATTGGGGAAGAACTGCCCTTTGCAGCTGCCGGGCTCCATACAAAGATTGTCAGCGACCTGACACCTTACAGGATTAAAAAAGTGAGAATTTTAAATGGCGCTCATACGGCAATGACGCCAGTTGCTTTATTATACGGTTTAAAAACTGTGCGGGATGCTGTCGAGCATCCGGAAGTGGGGCAGTTTATTAGAGAGATGATCGGTGACGACATTCTTCCTGTTTTAAAAATGGAAGGGCTTTCTCAATATGCTGATGATGTGCTGAATCGTTTCAAAAACCCGTATATTAAGCATTACCTAGAAAGCATTGCATTGAACTCCGTTTCCAAATTCAAAACGAGAAACCTGCCGACCATTCAGGAATATGCTGAACAGAAGGGACAGCTTCCTGAACGCTTGGTGTTTTCTTTCAGCGCTCTTTTGTATTTTTATCAGGGAAACGAGAAATTGGAGGATGATCCGGCTGTTCTTCAATTTTTCAAAGAGGTGTGGCATCAGGAGAATCGAGACATGCTTCGTATCGCCTCAAGGGTGTTAGGCGAGGAGCGGCTGTGGGGGGCAGATCTGAACGAGATACCGAGGCTGACTGAGAGAGTCGCTGATTACTTGAATCATATTCATGAGCTGGGCATGCAGCGGGCTCTTGAACAATGCTGCACACAAAGGGGAGAGGTACGATGAAGTCATTTATAAAGATTCATAAACAAGATAATGTCCTTCTTGCTCTGCGGGATATTGAGAAGGGAGAGCGGCTGAATGCGGATGGCATGTCGATTGAAGTGAAGGATGATATAAAAAGAGGCCACAAGATTGCGCTTCAGCCTATCAAAGAAAACGACAGCATCATCAAATACGGGTTTCCAATCGGGCATGCATCACAAGATATATCCATCGGAGAGCATATTCATGTCCATAATACAAAAACAAACCTGTCTGATATCCAAACATACAGCTATACACCGAGATTTGATGAAAATCCGTACTCAAATGAGAACCGGACGTTTAAAGGATTTAAAAGAGAAAACGGAGCTGCCGGTGTACGCAATGAATTGTGGATTGTGCCAACTGTCGGCTGCGTCAATGGGATAGCTGAAAAAATGCTCCAGCGTTTTGTCAGAGAAACGGGGGATATCGCTCCATTCGATAACGTGCTCGTGTTAAAACACCAATACGGATGCTCGCAGCTTGGCGACGACCACGAAAATACGAAGCAAATCCTGCTGAATGCCATTCGCCATCCAAATGCCGGCGGTGTCTTGGTGTTAGGGCTTGGCTGTGAAAACAATGAGCTGGCAGGAATGAAGGAAGCACTGCAGGACGTGAACCTGAATCGGGTGAAATTTCTCGAATCCCAGTCTGTGACCGACGAAATGGAGGCAGGCGTTGCTTTGCTGAAGGAGATTCATGAAGCGGCCAAAGGGGATAGGCGAGAAGACATTCCGCTGTCCGAACTGAAAATCGGGCTGAAATGCGGAGGTTCGGACGGTTTTTCCGGTATAACGGCAAACCCGCTGCTTGGCCGTTTTTCAGATTATATCATCGCACAGGGAGGGAGCACGGTGCTGACGGAAGTCCCGGAAATGTTCGGTGCGGAAACCATCCTGATGCAGCGGGCTGCCAATGAAGAAGTGTTTCATAAGATTGTCCATTTAATCAATGATTTCAAACAATACTTTATAAAACATGATCAGCCGGTGTACGAAAATCCTTCACCGGGCAATAAAGCAGGAGGGATTTCTACGCTTGAGGATAAATCGCTGGGCTGCACGCAAAAAGCGGGGATTTCTCCTGTCGCGGATGTCTTGAAATACGGCGAAGTGCTCAAGACAAAAGGGCTGACGCTTTTGAGCGCGCCGGGCAATGATTTGATCGCTTCCTCCGCATTGGCGGCGGCGGGCTGCCAAATTGTCCTCTTTACAACGGGGAGAGGCACGCCGTTCGGCACCTTTGTCCCGACAGTGAAGGTAGCGACAAACACTCAGCTGTACGAGGCGAAACCGCATTGGATTGATTTTAACGCAGGTCTTTTAGCGGAGGATGATGTGCATGAGGAATTTGTGCTGCGGGAGTTTATCCACTATATGATTGAAGTGGCCAGCGGTCAGCTTGTGAACCATGAAAAAAATGATTTCAGAGAACTTGCCATTTTTAAATCGGGTGTGACGTTATAATGAAAAAGGCTATCCTCCGGAGGATAGCCTTTTTCATTAGATCAATTTTAAGCCACTGACCAAAATGATGGACGCCATAATAAATTGCAGCGGACGCGGGGAGAATCGAGGCGAGAGATGGCTCCCGATAAGCACGCCGGGAATCGAACCGATCAGCAGATTAGCTGCCAGCATGTAATCCACGCTTCCGAAGCTTGCGTTCAAAATGCCTGCTGCCGTAACGAGAAGAAAAGCATGCGCGATATCTGTTCCGACAATCTGTGACGCTTTCATGTTGAATAAGTAGATCATGGCAATTGCAAATAATGACCCGGAACCGATGGATGTTAATCCGACAATAAATCCAAACACAACACCAATAAAAATCGTCAGCGCCCGCTTATTTTCAAGCGGCATCAGCTGCCAGCGGTTCGGGCGAAGCTTTCTATCCAAAAACAAACGAACGATGATTGAAATGGCAACAAGCGTTAACACATAGCCAAGAGCGTGCTTAATAATTTCTTCCTGATGCTGATGAAAGGCGGGGAACAAATGCAGTATGCCAATGGCTAGCGACGCACTCGGAATACTGCCGATGGCTAAGTATTTTACTAATTTAAAGTTAATCGTTTTCTGCCGCCAATGGGAGGCAACGCCAAACAGCTTTGTGATCGAGTTATATACAAGATCCGTACCGACCGCGATGGAAGGATTAATGCCAAGCACAATTAAAAGAGGAGTTAATAAGGCCGCTCCGCCCACTCCCGTCAATCCGACTAAGGCTCCGACAAACAAACCCATCAATATGATGCTTACACTCATGATAAAGGCCTCCTGAAAACCCGACTATTTTTATCAGATTATATATGATTAGGTCGCGTTAATCAATTAAATTTTTTGAATTTTTGCACGTTAGCTTCTTGGGATTTTGGTTTGCTCAATATCTTTATTCATTTGACCTATAATGAGTGTCTGGACGAAATCTGGAAGTGAGCCGGAGGCATAAAAAAAGATACCCTAAACAGGTATCTTTTTTCTCGTTTACGTTACATGCGCTGCTGATAGAAAGGAAGCTCTGTGTGGCCCATTTCCCGCACATAAACGAACAGGTTGCCTTTATGATGAATTTCATGCTCCATTGCTAGCTGAAGCAGGGCGCTGCCTGTGACTTTTCTGCCGAAAGCGGCTGTCAGATCAATTTCTCTATCCAGTTGCTCTTCAGTCAGCTGTTCAAGAATAGCGGCCGTTTTTTCTGTATAAGCTTTTGCCAGAACATTGAGATCTGTTTCTGTTTCTTCCTGCTTGTTTTGAAATGGTGAAGCATTGCCTTCTTTAATGACATTTGCGAACAAGTGGAAAGACGTAAGAATGTGTTTGACCAGCTCTTCCGCTGACATTGACGTTTCAGCCGGTTTGTAGCCGTAATGGTCTTTGCTGATTTTTTCAGCAAGCTCATTGGTCACGTTTCGATGGGATAAAAAATGGCTGACAATTTGATTGGATTGGCTCAATATGATCTCCTCCATATGTAAAAATGAATGGTGCAATGAAATCCTATATCAACGGTTATCAATTCACAAGTAATATGCTGTGGGATGAAACAAAATGCTATGTCAATCGTATATATAACGTTCACAAAATATGAAATGGAGTATAAACATGACAAACATACCTTTCATTTATCAGTACGAAGAAAAAGAGAATGAAAGAGCTGCAGCGGGCTACGGCACTTTCGGTTACCTTATCACACGGATTGAAGAAACGCTTTATGATCAATACGGTATATTCTATGAGCTCTATGCCAGTGATGACCCGAACACGGAATACTGGGAGCTTCTTGTAGAAGATGTCCGCAGCGGTTCATTGGAGCCTGAGCATGTGGCATATATATTTGAAAAGCTTGAAAAGAAAACCTTTGCTTACGATGAAGATGAAAAAGAACCGGATTATACCGTCCATAAGTCTATAAGAAACAGTGTATACGCGTATCCTGAAAAGGGAGTTGCTTTTGCCAGAATTCCTTATTTTCAAGATGGGAGCATCATGAGTTTCGATTGTCTGTTTGCGGTTAACGATGAAAAGATGCGTGCATTTCTGGAGGGAGTCAGACCGCGTCTCTGGGAAAAAAGCAAGCGGAAAGTGACCGTTTTTACGGATGGAGATGGAGGAACTTCAAGAGAGCAGGAAGCGATTGTCAGAGAGGTTCAGCGGAGTCAGGTAATCATGAATCCGCTATTGAAAAAAGAGATATACAGATCAATTGATCAGTTTTTTCATAGTGATAAATCGTTTTATCAAACGTATGACATCCCGTACAAGCGCGGCATTCTGTTATATGGACCTCCTGGAAACGGAAAGACGACATTAGTGAAGTCGATCGCAGGCAGTATCGATGCACCTGTTGCCTATTGGCAAATTACTGAATTTACGTCGAGCGAGACAATAGAAGAAGTCTTTCAGGCAGCGAGACGCCTCGCTCCTGCAGTTCTCGTCATCGAGGATATAGATTCGATGCCGGAAGATGTGCGATCCTTTTTTCTCAATACGCTGGACGGCGCGACATCAAAAGAGGGGCTATTTCTCATCGGCACGACAAACTATCCCGAAGAGATCGATCCAGGTTTGATGAATCGTGCAGGACGATTTGACCGTGCCTATGAAATCGGGCTTCCGGATAAGGAACTGCGGCTGGAATATATGAAAATGAGAGGCTTTGACATCTTTTTGAGTGAAGAAGAAATAAAAAACGCCGCAAAGCTTACAGAAGGCTTTTCCTTTGCACAGCTGGGAGAATTATATGTATCTTCAGCGCTTCAATGGCACCAAGAAGGGAATCATCATATTGAAACCATGGTGAAAGACATGACAGGAGAGCAAAGAAAAAGCCGGCAGGGAAGCTGGATGGAAAGAAACAAAGTCGGTTTTCACTAAAAGAAAGCACGGGTTTTTGAAAAACCCGCGCTTTTTTGTTGCGGTTAGCCGAAATTCGACAATTGCGGTCTTTTTGCGTTCTTCTTTTTCTTGTAAATATGATAAAATATGACATATCTCGGGTAACTCAAAAGGGGGGATTAATTGAGGATGAAGCAGACGATTCCGTCCTCTTATGTCGGGCTTAAAATTAATGAATGGTATACCCATATCCGGCAGTTCCACGTTGCTGAAGCCGAACGGGTCAAGCTCGAAGTAGAAAGAGAAATCGAGGATATGGAAGAAGACCAAGACTTGCTGCTGTATTATTCTTTAATGGAGTTCAGACATCGTGTCATGCTGGATTACATTAAGCCTTTTGGAGAGGACACGTCGCAGCTAGAGTTTTCAGAATTATTAGAAGACATTGAAGGGAATCAGTACAAGCTGACAGGGCTTCTCGAGTATTACTTTAATTTTTTTCGAGGAATGTATGAATTTAAGCAGAAAATGTTTGTCAGTGCCATGATGTATTATAAACGGGCAGAAAAGAATCTTGCCCTCGTCTCGGATGATATTGAGAAGGCCGAGTTTGCTTTTAAGATGGCCGAGATTTTTTACAATTTAAAGCAAACCTATGTTTCGATGAGCTACGCCGTTCAGGCATTAGAAACGTACCAAATGTATGAAACGTACACCGTCCGCAGAATCCAATGTGAATTCGTTATTGCAGGAAATTATGATGATATGCAGTATCCAGAAAGAGCATTGCCCCACTTAGAACTGGCTTTAGATCTTGCAAAGAAAGAAGGCAATCCCCGCCTGATCAGTTCCGCCCTGTACAATCTCGGCAACTGCTATGAGAAAATGGGTGAACTGCAAAAGGCAGCCGAATACTTTGAGAAATCTGTTTCTATTTGCAAGTCGGAAAAGTTCGATAATCTTCCGCATTCTATCTACTCTTTAACACAGGTTCTGTATAAACAAAAAAATGATGCCGAAGCGCAAAAACAGTATCGTGAAGGATTGGAAATCGCCCGTCAATACAGTGATGAATTATTTGTGGAGCTTTTTCAATTTTTACATGCGTTATATGGAAAAAACATTGACACAGAATCAGTCTCACACACCTTTCAATTTCTTGAAGAACATATGCTGTATCCTTATATTGAAGAGCTGGCGCATGATGCTGCCCAATTCTATATAGAAAACGGACAGCCCGAAAAAGCACTTTCATTTTATGAGAAAATGGTGCACGCACAAAAACAAATCCAGAGAGGAGATTGTTTATATGAAATCTAAATGGATGTCAGGTTTGTTGCTCGTTGCGATCGGGTTTAGCTTTACTCAGGTAATGGTCCATGCAGGAGAAACAGCAGACGCAGAGGGGAAAACATTCCATATTGCGGCACGCAATCAAACATGATGATGACAAAAAAGACCCTCAGGGGTCTTTTTTATTTTAGCTTCCATTCTTTTATGGTCAGCTCAGAAGATGCGCTTGCCACCAGAGGATCTGCATGTCCGATTTCCGCCGCTTCTTCCAGCGAACCAGTTTCGATGACGTAGGCTCCGCCTGTGGCGTCGCTGAATGGCCCGAACATTTTCAAGCGCTTTTCTGCCTGTAAGCGATCCAAAAATTCATAGTGGCCGGCTACATGCTCCTGATTGAATTGATCTGTTCTCGTTGTCAGCATTAAGTACGTATTCATCTCATACCCCTCCTATTGAACTTCAGTTTAACACAATTATCCATATACCGGTGACGCCGGATGGTATGAGCTTTTCGTCCTACGAATGCCACCTATTTATGAAAAAGAAAAAGGAGAGATGATAGGTGAGCATTCAAGTGAAGAAAAATTTGGTTTCTGAAGCGAAATACGCGCTGAAGTGCCCCAATGCGATGTCCGCTGAATACATTACCATTCACAACACGGCAAATGATGCGTCAGCGGCTAATGAAATCAGCTATATGATTGGGAACACCAGCTCAACAAGCTTTCACTTTGCGGTGGATGATAAAGAGGTGATTCAGGGTCTGCCGCTAAACCGAAACGCCTGGCACACGGGTGACGGCACTAACGGTACAGGAAACCGCAAATCAATCGGCGTTGAGATTTGCTACAGCAAATCGGGAGGTCCAAAATATGAGGCCGCCGAAGCCTTGGCGATTTCTTTCGTGGCTCAGCTTTTGAAAGAGCGCGGCTGGGGAATAGACCGAGTGAGAAAGCATCAGGACTGGAGCGGAAAGTACTGCCCACACCGTATTTTATCAGAGGGGCGCTGGGATCAAGTGAAGGCGGCAATTGAGAAGGAGTTAAACGGAGCCGTGTCAGCGAAAAAGGCTTCAGTCTCTTCTTCGTCGTCTGAATACCATGTGAAAAAAGGCGATACACTGTCGGGGATTGCCGCATCACATGGTGTCAGTGTGAAAACGCTGCAAAGCATAAATCATATCACCGACCCTGATCACATCAAAGTCGGACAGGTGATTAAACTGTCTCAGGCGGCAACTTCTTCTAAAAGCCATGCCGCGTCTTCCTATCCGCTCCCATCGGGAGTGATCAAAGTGACAAGTCCGCTAACGAAAGGGACAAACGTAAAGCAGGTGCAGACTGCTTTAGCTGCCCTTTATTTTTACCCTGATAAAGGAGCGAAAAATCACGGCGTTGACGGCGTTTATGGCCCGAAAACAGCAAATGCCGTGAAACGTTTTCAGTCTGTCAGCGGATTAACGGCAGATGGCATTTACGGTCCGAAAACGAAAGCGAAAATAGAGGAAAAGCTGTAATCAACAAACGGAAGCAGCCAAGCTTCCGTTTTCTTCTTACATACAAACTGCGGCAAGAGCCTTTTGAATATCATAAATGCTATCGTCTTTTTTAAACTGCTTTGAGACAGCGGGAAGTTCTGCGCCGGAGATCCAAATTTTCAACTCTGAATCAAGATCAAAGCGGCCGGCAGTCTCCACGCTGAATCTAGAAATGCTTTTGTACGGAATCGATTGAAATTCCGTTTTCTTTCCTGTGATTCCCTGCTTATCTATAAGAATAAGGCGCTTGTCAGTAAAGACAATTAAATCGCGAACCAATTTAAACGCGGCATCGACATCCTCACCATCGAGTAAAATATGAGCCAGCTCTTCTTTCACCGCAGCCGTTGACAGTGTTGACGCATTGCCAAGTAATCCATCAATAAATCCCATGATATACCTCCTAATACGTATTCTATCAAATCATACTATAAAAAAGGTTTTCATACATAGGCGAGTAGAGTAAACTGGTGCTGACTGGTAAAGGAGAGCATTCAAAATGAAAGATATGTATGACAGCTTTGCAGCCCTTTCTGCTTCTGAATCGGAGTACCGGATTATTTATGAGGAGAAAAACGAAAGTGAGCTTATCGTCCTCGGTCCCCACGGCGGCAGAATTGAGCCTGGCGTCAGTGAGCTGGTGCGGGCATTTTCCGATCAATGTTCCATTTATTTGTTTGAAGGTGTGAAGCAGCGAAACAACCGTTCCTTGCACCTGACAAGCACTCGTTTTGACGAGCCGCTGGCTTTAGAAAAAGTGAATGCCCACCATTACGCATTAGCATTTCATGGGTATCATGATCCTAAAACTCCGCATACATTGGTCGGAGGTGCGGACCGTAAAAAAGCCAAGCGCATTTGTGAGCAGCTGAATGAAGCTGGCTTCAGCGCCGAGCTCACGAGTGAGAAAGACCGGCTGGCAGGTGTCCATCCGAAAAATATTGTCAATCGGACGAAGAGGGAAATGGGACTGCAATTGGAAGTAAGCACGGCACAGCGAAAGGCGTTATTCCGCAATTTTGGCTGCCGTGATGAAAGTTACACACAAAACGATCTGTTTTATCGATATGTGGAAGCCATTAAGCTTGGCTTTTATGAATAAATATAACGGGACCTGCACGATCGGCCTATTCCTTCATACGCTGGGGTTGTGCGAAAGTGTAGGGAGGAATGAATATGTTTTATCATATAAAAGAGCTTCAATATCAAGCAAAGCCAGCACGTCCTGATCCTGTCTATGCAAAAAAACTTCAAGAAATACTGGGCGGCCAATTCGGTGAGATCAGTGTCATGATGCAATATTTGTTCCAAGGCTTTAACTGCAGGGCGGACGCCAAATATAAAGATTTGTTATGTGACGTAGGTACTGAAGAGATTGCACACGTAGAAATGTTGGCGACGATGATTTCCAGGCTTCTGGATAATGCACCAGCCGATGTACAGGAGGATGCTTATAAAAGCAATCCTGCCATTGCAGCAGTTATGTCAGGAATGAATCCTCAGCATGCGATTGTGTCCGGTTTGGGTGCAATGCCAGCAGATAGTGAGGGCTATCCTTGGAATGCCAAATACATTATTTCAAGCGGGAATTTGCTGGCGGATTTTCGCGCAAACTTAAATGCGGAATCTCAAGGACGCCTTCAGGTGACTCGGCTGTATGCGATGACCGATGATCCAGGGGTAAGAGATATGCTGTCATTTTTGATTGCAAGGGATACTTATCATCAAAATATGTGGTATGCGGCTATTAAAGAGCTGGAAGAAAGAGAACGGGATATTGTCGTGCCAACAACATTCCCGCGTGAGCTCGAAAAGCGGGAAGTGGCCTATGACCTGTTTAACTTTTCCAGAGGGGATGAAAGCTCACAGGGGAGATGGGCTCATGGCGAAGCCTTTGACGGCCGAGGTGAATTCCGGTATATTCCGGCCCCGATTGCATTCGGGCCTGCGCCTCACCTTAAACCGGCGCCAATGTGGGTGCATAATACGATGCCTCCAATGTCAAAATGCTAGTTTTTCTGCCGGGCTGAGGATATATATTCCCAGCCCGCTTTTGATCAGCTGTATTTGCCGATATGATATAATGCTTTTTCTTCAGCGACCTGCAAGTGCTGCTGATCGCCTTCCTCGTACACAATTGGCCGCTTGTGTGATAATAAGTAAGCGAGCCTCTTCTGAAATTGAATACCTGCTTTACGCCGTTCAAACATTTCAAGCCTTTTTTCAGCAAATTCCTTTGTTACCCGGAATACCCCCGCGATTGTGGCAAGCGCCTGGCTTCTCCATTGCGGCAGTTCCATCTGCAACAGCATAAAGGTTGGCACACAGAAGTGGTACATAAATTGATTCGCCTGAAATTCCTGCAGTTCCCTGAAGAGCTTGTTCATCTGAAAATGATTGCCTGCATGCTTTAACACGTGGCACAGTTCATGGCCAAAATCTTCCCATTGCTCTTCCCGTGATTTTCTCTGATTCAATACGATACTATACATGCCGTCGTATTTGACCATCATGCTCCCCATATCCTCAAAATGAACCCAAATATCCAGATCCTTTGCGATTTTCAGCATGTCAATGTGATGGGGGGAGGTGATGCCCAGCCGACTGTATAAATTTTTTACGTATTCCTCCAG
This sequence comes from Bacillus sp. LR_5, assembly GCF_042709275.1. NCBI lineage: Bacteria > Bacillati > Bacillota > Bacilli > Caryophanales > Bacillaceae > Bacillus > Bacillus sp. LR_5. Next base: position 82,004 of record NZ_JAVAXX010000002.1, read on the forward strand.
ATGTGATAGGTAATCGCCCAATTGAATACTCCCTTTCGAACGTGTGTTCTGTTTTTAGCGAGAAAGAAAAGCCCTTATAGGACTGGAAAGTGTGTTGAAATCTTTCCCTTTTCTTAAAAAAATAAACACTTTTTTCTTTATATCGGTCTATTTTTCATATGTTTTAGAGAACAGAGAAATATTTATTTATTTTTTGGTTTCCGATTTTTCTCTTTTTCTTTTAAATAGTTGATAAATTCAATGGCTTGCTGTTTGCTTTCTGGGGAAAAATCCTGCATATCACGGTATGCTACCTGCAAGTCCGGATCTGAGAACATATCGTCATCGGATTTTTTGTCTTTCCCTGTTAATAAGTAATCAGTCGTTACTTGAAAGTAATCAGCCAGCTTTTGGAGTGTGTCGTAATCAGGTTCGCTTCGCCCGTTTTCATAGTGGGAATATCGTGCCCTTGACACACCGATGTGAGATGCGATTTCTTCCTGTGTCCTTTTCCCTCTGAGACTCTTCAATCTGCTGCCTATCATACTATGACCTCTCTTTTTTAAACTCCCTAAGTTACTTATGATTATAGATACAATCTGTATCAAAATAAAGTTATGATAAAAAAAGTATCAAAAATAACTTGATGATACAGATTGTATCGTTTATACTTGGTAACAGTTGATACGAATTGTATCGAAAACAGATCAGGAGAGTGATCACATGTATCCAATCCAAATTGTTTTTAGTGAAAATCCCATAGATCAGCGCCATCTCGGACAAGCCGGCGGCACCATATCGTTTACGGCATGCGGCCTTCCGGTGTTCCACTTTGAAACGCAAGAACAGTTTCAAACATACATGATGTTAAAAGGAGAAGCGGCGTACAATGAAAACCGATAAAAGCTATCCTTTTCCTACATATTCAGGGTTATTGAATTCAGAACATTATGACAAAATTGGTCCGGCGCTATGGCTGTTTCTCTGGTTCATCAGTGCAACAACAAAAGAAATTGAAAAAGACGGCGTATGCTGGGGAATCGTACTTGGCCATAAGCCGTTAAAAGCGAGAGAAATGGCGGCTGTTTTTGGGGTGAGTGAGAAAACCGTCAGAAGATGGCTGGAGCTTCTCGAAACCCATGAGTACATAAAGGCTGTCCGCGCGCCATACGGACTGATGATTTCTGTAAAGCATTCCAAAAAATTCAGTTTCAGATCGGACAAAACTGCACACCGGAGCATAAAGGAACGGCCATTTTCGCCGCAGGCACCGGACACAGACGTCCGCTTAGATAAAGATAACACAAATATAAATACTGCTGCTGATGATGCAGTGGATTACATTGCGAAGCGGTTTACACAATTACGTTCGGCTCAAGAAGGACGCACCGTGTATCCTTCCTCCAGAGATTATCAAGCCATCGCCCGTATTGTTGCCATTGGCGTTCCTGTAACACAAACAATCAAATGGCTTGAGGAATGCTTTCAAGCCTTTGAAAACCGGCGGACCGCCGCTTCAGAAACAATCAAGGCCTTTCGCTACTGCTCAAAATTCATTGAAGACCGATTTTTAGCGCAGCAGGCCAAAAACAATGCCGCAATTCAACAAGAGAGGGTGGAAAGACATGACAAAACGAACAATCGAGCAAATTTTAGAGGAGCTGCGAAGAGGGAGACGTCCATTACTGGCGGACAAACCGGCCGAATCAGACGCAAGCCGGTATGATTGCCCGCGCTGCAAGGATCAGGGAGGCTATCTCATCCGGCAGAACGGCCTGGAAGTCTGGACAATGTGCAGCTGCATGGCAGAACGGAAAGTGAAGCGGCTGCTCGGTGCCAGCGAGATTACTCACGCCTTCAGACAGCTGGGCTTCAGAGAATTCCGCACGGAGGGAAAGCCGCAGGCCATAAAAGACGCGTTTGAATGCGCAAAAGAGTATGTGGCCGATTATGAACAAATCAAGGAGAGCCGGAAAAACAGCATTGCCCTTTTAGGACAGCCCGGATCAGGGAAAACGCACCTTTTGACCGCTGTTGCCAATGAATTAATGAGAACACGCCATGTGCCGGTCATTTATTTTCCGTTCGTGGAAGGCTTTACCGATCTGAAAAATGACTTTGACCTTTTGGAAGCGAAGCTGAGCCGGATGAAGCAAGCAGATGTACTGTTCATAGATGACCTGTTTAAACCGGTTAACGGCAAACCGCGCGCCACAGATTGGCAATTAGAGCAAATGTATTCGGTACTTAACTACCGCTACTTAAATCATAAACCAATTTTGCTTTCAAGCGAGCTGACGATTGAAACACTTGTACGGGTCGATGAAGCGCTCGGCACGAGAATCTACGAAATGTGCAGCGACTATTTAGTGATTATCAAAGGAGCAGCGTACGAGCTGAATCATAGATTGGAGGGTGTCAGATAATGTGCAAGCTTTGTCAAACAAAGAAAGTCATTGTGGAGCATACCGAAATTGGAGCCGTTTTTCATCCATGTCCGAACTGCCGGTCCGGCACTGATTTAACGCCGGTCATTCGAAAGCTGGAGCAAATGTTGACAGCGGAAAAAGCGAGGCTGGATGTCCATGATTAAACAGCTGACTGCTCTAATTGCTTTGCTGTTTCGGGCAAAGCGAACAGAAAAAAACATTGAACAATGGTATAAGGATGACGGGAAGTGAAAGTGTTGGCAAAAACAAAACAAGCAGAGAAAAGTCCTGCACCGTGGCGTGCTGTCCCGTGCGGGGATACGAAACCGATCTATATTTATTCAGCGTACAGTGAAGAAGAAAAAGAAAGATTCCCATATTCAAACGGCCGGCTGATCGCCGCTGTATTTGACCTCAGCTCTTATTCGCAAAAAAGCAATGCCGCCTTGATGGCGGCTGCACCTGAACTGCTGGAAGCGGCTAAAGCAGCTCTTGATTTTCTGAAAGGGAATTCTGTTCATTCAAAGGAGCGCATTATTCAGCTATTAGAAAAAGCCAAAACAAGCGCTGCACCGGAAAGGGAGGAAAAGAAACATGATCAATCCTAAAAAACTGCTACATATTGATTCTATCACGCTGGAGAGCCAGCTGGAGGAGGGAAAAATCCGCGTGATCATTGTGGATGGCATCAAGCAAGAAGCATGGATCACAGAAGCGCCGGAGCATGGAAAAACGCTCGTCGAAACGAGAAAGGGAGACCTTGCCCGCGTGGAGTTTGAAATCGGCTACAAATTAAATTAAAGCGAAAACAGAATACGTCCAAGACGGAAAGCCTGCGGACACTGATCAACTGCACAGCATTTGTGCGTTGATTGGTGTCCGTTTTTTATTGCCAAAAATGAGGAGGATCATAGAATGCAAGACTTACTATTTGAATATAAACGCACGCTAAAACAAACAAGAACACAATATAAACCGCTCGCTGAAGCAGATGAATCCGTGCTTTCAGCTGAGGAGCTGAAAGATAAAAAGATCATTAGAAATATCATCACGGATCTTGAATATATAACAGAATGGCTTGAAAAAGGAAGACAGCCTGGCATCAGACGGGCGATTGACCGGCGTGATGCCTACCAGCGGCTGATGATCAAGGACCCGAGAATCATCGAATCATTTTCCAGCACAATGATGGTTGAGCCGGACGGGCAGGTATCAGAAGAAGACAGAGAGAGAATCCAAGAAGCGTTATCCCTGTTAACGGACAGAGAAAAAGAAATGTTTTTGCTGCATAAGGTAGAGTGCTTTTCTTATGAACGGATCGCTGATCTTCTCGGTGTGAAAAAATCGACTGTGCAAACGACCATCAAACGGGCAATCGCAAAGATGCAAAGACAGCAGGAAGAAATGAATCGATCGCTTGCCTGAAAGCTTGTCATACGTTTGCCACCTATAAGTGAATAGAGCATGACACATAAGCGGCTGGCACGATCAGCCGCTTTTATGAATAGACATCCATGCTGGAGGTGGCGGTGATGCCGTAGCATGAAAACACAACAGCGCGAACAAGCATTAGCAATCTATCAACAACATCAAGGAAAGATCACAAATCGGGCGATCGCGGACACAATCGGCGTTTCCGCGAAAACAATCGGCATCTGGAAAAAACAAGACAAATGGAAAGAAGCCATGTTTTCTGAAACCAGAAACGAACAAACACAGCGCCGGATAGACAATGAAGAATTAAATGAACGCCAGCGGCTGTTTTGCCTGTATTACGTCAAAAGCTTCAATGCCACACAGTCAGCAATTAAAGCGGGCTATTCTCCGGACAGCGCCCATGTGACGGGCAGCCGGCTGTTAAAGAATGAAAAGGTCGCTGCTGAAATCAGACGCATTAAAAAAGAAATGGTCAGTGAAATGTTTATTGAAGCGATGGACGTGCTGCAGGTTTATATCAAGATCGCTTTTGCGGATATTACGGACTATGTGACTTTCGGAAAAAAAGAGGTCCAGGCTGTCGGGAAATCGGGACCGCTGTTTGATGAAGATGATAACCCGATTATGAAGGAAATCAGCTTTGTCGATGTCAAAGATTCCGGGCTCGTTGACGGCACCATTGTGACGGAAGCGAAGCTTGGCAAAGAGGGCATCGCCATCAAGCTTGCCGATAAAATGAAGGCGCTTGAGAAGCTGTCCTTATATTTTGATTTGTTTCCGGATCAATTTAAACAAAAAATTGAAAACGAAAAATTAAAGCTTGCCAAACAAAAAGCGGAGAAAACAGATGACAGCCAAGAGCCGATTGAAATCATGATCAAACGAAAAGAGGCCAAGCCATGATTGTAAAAGAAATCAACCCTCATTTCGAAGATTATGTGTTCAATTGGGAGCAGACGTACCAGTTTCTCGTCGGCGGCTACGGCTCATCCAAAAGCTATCATACCGCATTGAAAATCGTGTTAAAGCTGTTGAAGGAAAAACGGACGGCCCTTGTCATCCGCGAGGTGTTCGATACCCATCGGGATTCGACCTTTGCCTTGTTTCAAGAGGTGATTGAAGAGCTCGGCCTCACAAAGGCTGTGGCATCCCTTTCTTCCCCGCTGCAGCTGCGGTTTCAAAACGGCAGCCGGATCATGTTCAAAGGAATGGACAATCCGGCGAAATTGAAGTCAGTTCATAACATTTCATTAATATGGATTGAAGAGTGCTCAGAGGTGAAGTATGAAGGCTTTAAGGAATTAATCGGACGTCTTCGCCATCCTGAGCTGAAGCTTCATATGATCTGCACCACTAATCCCGTCGGCATCTCCAATTGGACGTACCGGCATTTTTTTCGGGATGAACGCAATAAACGGTTTGTGCTTGATGACAGCGAACTTTACGAAAAGCGGACGATTGTTAAGGGAGATACGTATTATCATCATTCCACAGCGAACGACAACCTCTTTCTCCCGAAAAGCTATGTGAAACAGCTCGACGGGCTCGAGGCGTATGATCCCGACCTGTACCGGATTGCCCGTAAAGGACGATTCGGCGTCAACGGGATCAGAGTGCTGCCGCAGTTCGAGGTGCTCCCGCATGGCCAAGTAAAAGAACGCATCGCAGCCATCAGCAAGCCGATATTTCGCACAGGCATGGATTTTGGATTCGAGGAATCCTACAATGCCGTCGTCCGGCTCGCTGTCGACCCTGAAAAAAAATACCTCTACATTTATTGGGAGTATTATCAAAACAAAATGACAGATGACAGGACGGCTGAGGAGCTTCGTGAGTTTATTGACACACAGGAATTGATCAAAGCCGACTCTGCTGAGCCGAAAAGCATCCAATATTTCCGCCAGCAGGGTTTTCGGATGGTCGGAGCCAGAAAGTTTCCCGGCTCCAGACTTCAATACACCAAAAAGGTGAAACGATTCAAAAAAATCTTCTGTTCGGACCGCTGTGAAAATGTCATCTATGAGCTCAAGACGCTAACGTATGCTAAAGATAAAAACGGCGCGCTGATAGAGGATGAATTTACGATTGACCCGCATACGCTTTCTGCCATTTGGTATGCGCTAGATGACTATGAGGTTGCTGATATGAAAGAGACAGCACACAAACGAATCCGGCCCAACCGGGAAAGGAGGAGGTCATAAATGATGCACAATCAAACAGTCAGAGCGACTGTGTTCAAAGCCAATGCCGCCGTTCCTCAGACAAAGCAAATCTATGAAGATGACTTTTCTGAGCTGTACGGAGAGGATATTATCGCACCGCCCTACAACATCATCGAGCTTAAGACCATTGCTGAATATTCGACGATTCTTCAGCAATGCATTGATGCGTACAGAGTGAATATTACAGGTTTTGGATTCGATGTTGAGTACACGTTTGATGTTAACGCAAGTGACGTTGATCAGACGAAAAAGAAAAGAGCGGAAAAAGAATGGGCCAGACTTGAAGCCTTCTATAAATGTCTTCACTTTGACGAATCAGCCGAAATGATTTTAGGCTATGCCATCGAAGACAGAGAAAAAACAGGCAACGGTTTTATGGAAGTGCTTCGCGACGGGATGGGAAAACCGGCCGGCATTGAATATTTAGATGTGAAAAATATGCGTGTATGCGGAGCCGGTGAACCTGTTGAGGTCTCATTTGTATATGAAGAAAACGGGAAAATGAAAAGGATCAAAAGGCAAAAACGCTTCCGAAAATATGTGCAGATGATCAATGGAAAGAAAGTATTTTTCAAGGAATACGGCGATCCGCGAAAAATGGACATGCGCACGGGTGAATATGTAAACACATTAGCAGAAAAGCATCAAGCGAATGAAGCCATTCACCTCAAAATCGGAAGCGGCGTGTACGGCGTGCCCCGCTGGGTCGGCAATATCGTCAACTTATACGGAGCCCGAAAAGCGGAAGAGCTCAATTTTATGTATTTTAAGCAGGGCCGTCACGTACCCGCTGCAATCACAGTGGAAAACGGGATGCTGTCGGAAACTTCTTACCGAGAGCTGCAAGAGTATATGAATGATCTTGAAGGCGTGGAAAACGCGCATAAATTTCTTCTGATTGAAGCGGAAGGAATCGCAAAAGAGAAGGATCTCCATGGAGGCGAGGATATTACGCCAGTGTCCGTGGAAATCAAATCCTTGGCGGAAATTCTGCAAAATGACGCCTTGTTTCTTGAATATGATGAAAAAAGCAGAAATAAGCTGCGCTCGGCGTTCCGCCTCCCGCCGCTGTATACAGGCGAGGCTCAGGAATACAACCGGGCGACAGCTGATACGGCTAGAAAAATTACGGAGGAGCAGGTCTTTCAGCCGGAGCGAAAAACGCTCGTGAATAAACTGAACACGCTGCTTTTGCCGGAGCTGAATATTCATGATGTCAGGCTGACATTAAAAGGACCGGACTTTCGTGATCCGCTTGAGATTGCGAAAGTGCTCGGTCCTTTTATTACAGCCGGAGCGGTCTCGCCGAATGATTTACGCGACCTTGCCGGACGGGTGCTTGGAAAAACGCTGGAGGAGTGGCCTGAGGAAATTTATAAACGGCCTGCAGGACAGGATGCGGAAAAGACAAACCTGACTGCGCTCATGCAGGAGCTGAAAGAAAGCATCGAAGACATCAAAACGTCCTGAAGGGAGGTGAATCAAGCAGGTGGCGCGGGAATTAAGAAATGCCAAAATCAGCTTTGTCAGCTATGTGGACAAGGCGGCTAACCTTACAGAATTTTTCTTTACGAAGTCAGCCGGACCTCCGTCATTTGAAAAAAAGGTTCGGCTGTTTACAAAAAGTGAGCAGGATGAACAAAAGCTCGTGTACGGAATCGTGTATGAGCCTGATGTTCCTGATGCCCACGGCGATTTTATGACCGCTGAGGAAATTGAAAAAGCGGCGCACGGCTTTCTCGCGGAGGCACGGGAGATTGATATCAATCACAGCTTTGAGGGCGGAACCGGCGTCGTGGTCGAGTCATATGTGGCGCCCGATGATTTTATGATCGGGTCAAAGCAGATTGCAAAGGGTTCGTGGGTGCTCGTGACGAGAGCGTCTGACGAGGTGTGGGAACAGATTAAGGCTGGAATCATCACCGGCTACAGCATGGCGGGCACTGCTGATGTGTATGAGGAAGAACCGGTTGAAAAGGCGGGATTTTTCAGTGTGTTCAAGCAGATGCTGGCTGACAAAACAGGGAAGGAGACTGAAGAAATGAGAAAAGAAGACATGAAAGAATCATTCGAGCATGCGCTTTACCCTCTGCTCAAACGGCTTGAGCGGATTGAAAAAAACACAGACACGGAGGAAAAGCCGGAGCAGACGGGTGATGACGAGCGTCTGAAAAAGCTCGTTGAGGACCTGCTCGCCCCGCTGATTGAACGAATCGAGGCTTTGGAAAAAGCGCGAGGCGCGTCTAAGCAGACAGCGGACGATGCGGGCGGCAATACAGAGCAAGTTAAAAAATCAATCTGGAGCGGACTGCTGTAAACCAGTCAAAGAGGAGGAAATCAATTGAGAAATCAAGAGATCATTCGGAAAGCGGAAATGTCGCTTTCTGCTTTAAAAAGCGGAGGGCTTATGAATCCTGCGCAAGCATCGGCTTTTATCCGCATGGTGCAAAACACGCCGACCATTTTTAGTGAATCCCGCGTGATTCAAATGGAAAATGACTCGCAAAAATTTGAGAAAATCGGGTTCGGCCAGCGTATTCTGCGGGCTGCTCAAGAAGGAAAAGCACTATCAAACGACGAGCTGACAGTTCCAACGACAAGCACTGTCCAGCTGAACACGAAAGAAGTCATTGCGGAAATCAACATTACGTATGACACACTCGAAAACAATATTGAAAAAGACGGCCTACAGCAGACGATCATGCAAATTTTAGCAGAGCGCGCAGCCGTTGATATTGAAGAGCTGATTGTAAACGGCGATACAGCATCAGCTGATCCGTATCTGGCGCAGCTGGACGGCATCCGCAAACAAGCGGTGTCCCACATCGTTGACATGAATGGTGAAGAACTGTCCAGAGCGACATTCAAGAAAGGCTTAAAGGCTGTTCCGCCGAAATATTTGCGTATTCCTCAGGAATTCAGATTCTATACGTCTCACGGCTTAGAAGTTGAATGGAAGGACCGTGTGGCAGACCGCCAGACAAACCTTGGGGACCTGGCTGTTCAGGGGGGGTTATCAACAGCATTCGGCGTACCGGTTAAAGGGGTATCCAATATTCAGCCGTACACAGTCGGTGAGGGAGACGCGCAATATGACGCTTCTGATATCATTCTCACACATCCGAAAAATATCATTCTCGGCTTCTCCCGCAATATCCGAATTGAAGTCGACAAAGACATCCGCTCCCGTAAATTCATTATTGTCTTAACGGCCAAGCTGGACAGCAAGTTCGAAGAAGAGGATGCCTGTGCGAAATTAATTAACGTAAAAGAATAATAGAAACGAGGTGGTCAGCTCATGCTCATTGAACCATCTGACGTAGCCTCCTATTCGGTCTATGATCGGGTGAAAAACAGGCCGGAAGAATTGCTGGCGCAGGATATCATTGAGGCGGAAGCGGAAGCGGCTCTCATCACGGGCCACTGCTTTGAAGACAGCGTTTATGACCCGCTGCCCAACAAGGCGAAATTGGCTTTGCTGAAGCTTGCCCAGTATTTTGCGCTTGTAAATAGCGATGAATCAGCATCATCAAGCTATCAGTCTGAAAAAATGGGGGATTATTCGTACACGATTTCCGGAGAAGGCGGCATTCAGCGGCCAGAGGTGTATCATTTGCTCGAAGAGTTTATCATACCGGGCTACGTCCCTGAATCCTCCAGACTGAAGGTGAGGTCTTTATGAGTTATCAGCAGATGCTCATTCACCGCTGCGACATTTATCATGAAGCGGCGCAAGCGCCGTCTGCAGGCCGATTTGGGATTCCGGCAGACAAGCTGCAGCCGGTAATTTCATATCCGGACACACCCGATGAACAAGATGTCCCTTGCTATTTTTCTGAAAAAACGCAGCAGCTGATCCAGGAGGAGCCGGATCAAACTGTATATCACAGCTTTCTCGTCCATTTTCCGTTGTCAGCGGACATCCGCGTGAACGATAAAATCATTTGGGAGAATCATAAATATATACTAAAGCTGCCGAAAAAGATCAGACATCATCATTGGGAAGTCATCGCGGTCAGGGATGAAAGCCTATGAAAATAGCGGGACTGAAACAGCTAAACACGTCATTAAAAAAAGCGGCAGGCGGCTTTTCACGTCAGGCATCCCGGTGGCTTGAGGAGTGCGGGCAAGATTTTCTGGAGATCGTCCAATCTGAACTCATCAGCACACAAACGATTGATACAGAAAAACTGCTCAGCTCGTTCGAGAAAGGCGCCGAAGACAATCTCTGGATTGTGCAAAGCGGCGGGCTATCGCTTGAGGTGGGTACACAGCTTGATTACGCCTCATTTCTTAATGACGGCCATTGGACGTCAAAACAAGATGTGAGATGGGTGCCGGGGCATTTCCAAGGCTCGCGGTTTATTTATGATCCCGCGGCTTCAACGGGAATGGCGCTCAAGAAAAAATGGATCCCGGGCACGAGCTACTGGGATCATGCGCTGCTTTTATATGAACAGCTGTTTGAAAAATCGCTGGAAAGCAAATTGCGCCATTGGCTGAAGAAGCTGTAAAGGAGGAGCAGGATGAACAGCGAAACAGGATCGATCATGGCGTTTTTGTACAGCTGGTGGTCTGTTCCCATTTATGAACGTGAGCTGCCTGATCAATTTCAGGTGCCGTCGTTATACGTCCCATCGCCATCTGTTTTCGAGGAAACAGATACGGTCTCCACATTTAAAAAAACCTACAGTCTCAATGTGAAGCTGTTTCATCATGACTCCGTTCAGGCGCTGGATGAAGCGGACAGGCTCGCGGATGCCATCAGAGAAGCGAGAAATATGGTTCCGCTGCTCAGTGAATCCGGTGAGAAGACGGGGGATATGGTTCGCGTTACCCGAATTGAGACAAGGGTAGGAGACAGGGGCGAGGCGGTCATGGTGATCAGGTGGAGCAGCCGATATTATTATCACAAAACAGAACAGCCTGTCTTACAGGATATCGACATGAACAGCGGGGTGAAATAAGCGGTGGCAAAGGACAAACAACAGAAGAAGGCTGTACATACGGAGAGCCGGGAAGCTCTTTTTGATACAGCGGATTTGATTAAGCACGCGAAGGAGCTGTTTGGCGTTAAGCCAGATATCCTTCAGGGGGCTTTATTTGGCGTGGATCAAACACGTATGACGAAATCAGAAGCCAGTCAATTGATTCAAACATTTCTAACCAAGGAGGTCATGTCATCATGAATGGCGGAACATTTACAACAGGCAAAGAAAAAGAACGTGCAGGCATTTATTTTAACTTTAAAACGACAGCGCAGGAGCGGGTGTCACTCGGTGAACGGGGGACAGTCGCACTTCCGGTTGCATCAAGCTGGGGCGAAGCGAAAACGTTCGTCTCCATTTCCAGCGTTGAGGATCTCAACAAAAAAGTGGGCCTCAGCATTGATGATCCATCTTTATTGCTTTTGCGTGAAGCAAAGAAAAATGCGAAAACGGTATTGATGTACCGTCTAACCGAAGGTGTCCGAGCGTCTGCTGATATTGCTGAAGGCGTCAAAGCCACTGCGGTATATGGCGGAACAAAAGGAAATGACATTATCATCCGCATTAATCCAAATGTGCTGGATGCTGCTTCTTTTGATGTAACAACGTATATGGATGAATCAGAGGTTGATAAACAAACCGTCAAAAAGGCTGAAGAATTAACAGCTAACGGCTATGTCACCTTTACTGGAACAGGCGATCTTTCTTCGACGATTCCGCTCACTGGATCAGAAGGAGACACTTCAGCTGAGACATTGAATGCATCTGCAGGAATCCGTTTATCCGGCGGTACGGATAAAGCTCCTGTCAACTCCGACTATACAGATTTCTTAGCCGCGGCTGAAACGGAGAACTTTGATGTGATTGTGCTGCCTGTTGCGGAAGGTGATCAGCTGAAGGCGACATTTGCTGCTTTCATTAAGCGTCTTCGCGACGGCCAAGGACAAAAAGTGCAAGGGGTCACAGCCAATTATGCAGGTGACTATGAAGGCATCATCAACGTAACAGAAGGTGTGCTGCTGGAAGATGGCACGGAAGTTACGCCAGACAAAGCAACGGCTTGGGTAGCTGGAGCGAGTGCAGGAGCAACCTTTAATCAATCACTTACATTTGTAGAGTACGAAGGCGCGGTTGATGTGTTACACCGCCTTGACCACGATACGATTGTTGAACGCCTGGGCAAAGGCGAATTTTTATTCACATTCGACGCCCGCGATAAATCTGTCAGCGTAGAAAAGGACATTAACTCACTCGTTACGTTCACAGCTGAGAAAAACAAAAAATTTGCGAAAAACAAAATCGTCCGTGTCCTGGACGCTGTGAATAATGATTTAACACGCGAACTGAAAGCCTTAATTAAATCAAGAAAAGGCAGCGGAAGCGATATTCCGGCGTCTGAAGACGGACTTCAATATGTGAAAACGATGATCACACAATATATGACAACTCTTCAGGATGCTGGCGGCATCACTGGCTTTGATTCTGATGAAGATATCACAATTTCAATGAATGAAGACCGTGACGGCTTCTTGATTGACCTGGCTGTACAGCCTGTCGACGCAGCAGAAAAATTCTACTTTAATGTGGAGGTAAACTAATATGGCATTAAAAGCACAGAACACAATCTCAGGAAAAGAAGGCCGCTTATTTCTCGATGGTGAAGAAATGGCGCACATCAAAACATTTGAAGCAAATGTGGAGAAAAACAAGTCTGAAGTAAACATTATGGGCCGCCGCATGACAGGCCATAAAACAACAGGGGCAAACGGAACTGGAACAGCAACGTTCTATAAAGTCACATCAAAATTCGTGATTCTGATGATGGACTATGTCAAAAAAGGCAGTGATCCTTACTTTACGCTGCAAGCTGTGCTGGATGATAAGTCCTCCGGACGAGGCACAGAGCGAGTCACGCTGTACGACGTCAACTTTGACTCTGCCAAAATCGCAAGCCTTGATGTCGATTCAGAAGCGCTAGAGGAAGAAGTTCCATTTACCTTCGAAGACTTCGACGTGCCTGAAAAACTTTCTGACACGTTTTAATCAAAGCTGAACCAGCCATACGCAGACCTTTCTCAGAAAGGTCTGTTTTTTACATGATGAAATCAATTAAAAGATAAGGGAGTTTTTTACATGAGCGAGAAGAACGAAAACGTATATGATCTTTCCTTTTTTATGCCGGGAAAAACAATTGAAGCTGAGGAAATCAAAGTGCCGATCTCAAAGCGTTTTGTTGATAAAAAAGGGAATATCGTGCCATTTATTTTTAAAGCGATCACGACGGAGCGCATTGATGAATTGGAAAAAGAAACAACAACGTATAAAAATGTCAAAGGCAGAGGCCGTGTAAAAGATTTAGACAGCCAGCGCTTTTATGCCCGAATCGCAGTTGAATCAACCGTTTACCCTGACTTCCGTTCAAAAGATCTTCGAGAAGCTTACAAAACGGCTGACCCGGTAGAAGTTGCGAAACGTGTCCTGTCTGTAGGAGGCGAATACGCAAACTGGCTCAACAAAGCGATTGAGATTAATGGATTCGAAGATGAATTAGAAGACCTGGAAGAAGAAGCAAAAAACTAATAAAAGATGGGCATAAAGAAGCCGTGTATCTCTACTATGCGATGCACGAGCTTCACTATTCCCCATCAGATTTATTAGAACTGTATGAAGCGCCTCGAAACTTCAAGGCGTTGTTGTATGGACTGATTGGATATAAGCTTGAATTAATGGAAAAAGAATCGAGGAAAGGAGGTACATAATATCGCTAAATTGACAGCTCGTTTTGACCTGGAAGATAAAGTTTCTAAAAAGTTAAAACGAATTCATAAAGGGTTTCAAATGGTCGAAAAAAAGGTGAAAACCATTAATCGACAAATCAAAATCAGTATTAAGGCAGAGGATCAAGCCTTTTACAGATTGAGAAAGATCAATGACTATATTGTTTTGAAATTCGCAAAATCACTTGAAGTTAAAGTGGTTCTTGATGATCAGGCTACTGCCGGACTTAATGTTATTGAGCATAAGCTGAAACGGCTCCCAAAAGAAAGAAACATTACTGTAAGTCTAATTGAACATGTAACAGATGCTTATAAAAAAATAAGAAAAATGTTGAGCGGAAATCAGTTTTCAGTCGGTCTTTTCGTCAATGATCAAATCACCCCAGCTACAAAACGAATATTGGGATATTTGCAAAAGAACCTTAAAAATGGGTATTCAGTTAAATTAAAAGTGATTGATGAAATAACAAAAACCGTTAATCGAATTACAGCCCTTTTAAGAGATTTTGAAAAAACATATACAGTTAATATTATCGCTAAAGAAAAATTAGCTGCTGATAAGATCAACGAGAAGAAACCGGAAGAAAAAAAGAATTGGTTTATGCAAACATTAGAAGACTTCGGAACAGCTTTTAAAGATAAAGTGATAGAAAAGATTCTTGACTCGTTATTTGAAAAAATTCCTTGGTTTAAAAAAAATGATAATGAAGAAAATACCCCAAATCATGCGCCTGGGAATACGCAGAGTAATGAGAAAGTTGATAAACGCAACACCGGGCAGAGATGCTGTTGCTGCTGCTGTGGGTGCGGAGGTAATAGCTCTGGAAGCAAAGTCAACAAAAGATATAAAAAAAGAAAAAGTCCGACAAGTGCAAGGACTTCAGGACGAACACTGAGAGTTCCAGGCGAGGTATTACGAAGACGTCAGAGCGGTGCATCAGGAGAAAATGCCATAAGCGGAAGAAATTCTGGTTCTAAGTTCAGAAACTGGCTCGGAAGCATGAGGTCCGCTGCCACCGACTCATCAAAATGGGGGAAAGTTTTAACGCCTTTAAAAGGTTTGGGGAAATTTACGAAAGGTATACCTCTTTTGGGAACTGCATTAGCGGCAACCGATTTGCTAGGTATGAACAAAGAAAATGCAGGTGAGAAAGTTGGTTCTTTCGCCGGGAATCTTGGCGGAGCTGCTGCAGGTGGAGCCGCGGGAGCAGCCATTGGTTCTGTTGTCCCTGTTGTTGGCACTGCTGTTGGCGGAGTTGTCGGGAGTATAGCAGGCGGTATAGGGGGTTCTGATTTAGGATCATCCATTGGCAAATGGTTTGATGATGGCGGCGCTTCTAAAGCTTGGGATGGAATTGTTGACGGTGCAAAAAATGCTGTCGATTGGATCAGCGATACTTGGTCTGATTTCTCGGATTGGTTCACGGATAATGTCTGGACTCCTGTTAGTGATTGGGCAGGAGATAAGATTGATAAGATCACCGAAAAATTCGAGGATGCTAAGAAATGGCTGACTGATACCTGGAATGACGTGTCATCCTGGTTTGTGGACAACGTGTGGACACCTATTTATAACACGGCAGTACCGATCATAAATTTAGTAGTAGGTGCTTTTTTATTTGCCTGGGATGGTATCCAAGCTCTCTGGAGTATTGTTTCAACTTGGTTTATGGATAATGTCTGGAATCCATTAGTTGACGGTGTCACTGATGCAGCTGATTGGATTTGGACAAAAATAAATGACGCTTGGACATGGATCTCAGACACATGGTCCACTGTTTCAACTTGGTTTATGGATAATGTTTGGAATCCGATTAGTAATGCAGTGGCAACTGTGGCTGGCTGGATACAAGCACATATTGATTATGCGAGAATCTGGATCCAACTAAAATGGCTTCAAGTGGCAACTTGGTTTTATGACAACGTCTGGAATCCAATCAGTACAGCAGTTAGTAACGTAGCAAATTGGATTTGGACGAAGATCAACGAAGCATGGACTTTTATTTCAGATTTATGGTCTACAGTCTCAACTTGGTTCATGGATAATGTTTGGACGCCGGTAAGTGATGCTGTCACTAATGCAGCAAGCTGGATCTGGACAAAGCTTAACGAAGCATGGACGTGGATATCTGACAAATGGAGTGCTGTTTCAGCTTGGTTCAGTGAAAATGTGTGGAATCCAATTATTACAAAAGTAGAGGATGCCAAAAAATCCATTTCAGAAAAATTCGAGTCAGCTATAACAGCAGTTAAAGACGCTTGGAAAGATATTGAGACTTGGTTCCAAGAAAATGTGGGTGATCCGTTAGGTGGTATAGCTGACGGAATTAAGGAGAAATTCCAAGATACTTTTGCATGGGTCATTAAACTCCAAGAATTGGCCGGCGCTGGAGGACGGTTCATAAATAACCTTATAGGTAGAGGTGAGGAAGCTACTGGATTGCCAACAAAGAAATCCGGTAAGTCTTCATCTGGTAAAAATTCTAGCGGTGGCGGAGGAATTGCTGGTCTTGTCCAGTCTCAGTCATCAGCGCCAACAAGTATTTTTCCTAAACAAAAAAGCGTTCTTGAAACTGAAACGAACGCGACGGGCGGATATATTACGAAACCAACCATTTCATGGATTGGTGAAGCGGGTAAAGAGTTTGTGATCCCTGTTGATAACAACAAGGGCCGCGGAAAAATGCTTCTTTCTCAGGCTGCTTCAAAACTGGGGATGAACGTTGTTGACGACATGGCTTCTGCTTCATCTGCAGGCGGAGAATCAGCAGTTTCTCCATTAGGCGGCGCAGCATCAGTCACCGCTACGGTAGCTCCTACTGTTGATACGTCGAGCCTAAATGAACAGGCGGCTTCTTTCGGTCAACAGTTCACACAAGGCTTCGATCAAGGTATTGGCGATAATGTCGTTTCAATGGACACTTGGAAACAGAAAAACGTCGGCCAGCCTATGAAAAATTTGATCTCTTACACTCCGAATTACGGAAAACAGGTGGTCAATGGTTATGCTAATGGTCAGAACAGTACGGCAACCGGAACAGATGGATTCCTGCAGACGAAAGTCAAAACACCATTCCAGAACACTGTGAATAAATCCTCTTCATGGGGAAGCGGTACAATCAAAGGATTTGCTTCCGGACAAAATAGTTCCCAGACCGGTACTGATCAATACGTGAATACTCATGTAAATAAGCCGTTTATGCGATCTAAAGAATCATCAAACGGCTGGGGAACCGGTATGATCGGGAATTTTGTTTCAGGTATGACTTCAAAGGCAAGTGAAGTCCATGAAGCCGCCAAGGAACTCGCGAAAAAAGTGGAGAAGGCTTTCCGTGAAGAATTAGATATCCATTCGCCTTCTCGAGTTATGATGAGTCTCGGTCGCTTTGCATCTGTCGGTGTAGTAAAAGGGTTGGATTCTGTCGATGTGAAAAAATACGCTGAAAAGCAAGCCGGTTCACTGGCAGCTGCTTATTCCGGAATGGGTGCAGTAGGGGGAAATGTGAAACAGTGGCTTATGGCAGCAATGATGGCCACAAAGACACCATTGAGCTGGCTCTCGGGATTAATGACGATTGCACAGTATGAATCAGGGGGCAACCCGAACTCTATTAACCTGTGGGATAGCAACGCGAGGGCGGGGAATCCATCACAAGGACTCATGCAGACAGTTCCGACCACATTTAATGCTCATAAAGCACCGGGCATGGGTAACATTAGAAATCCGATTCACAACGCTGCTGCCGCTATCGGCTATATCAAAAGCAGATACGGCTCAATTGATAATGTACCTGGCATTAAAAGCCTGAAACGTGGCGGTCCCTATGTCGGTTATGCCAACGGCGGGCTGATTACAAAAGAACAAATTGCCCGTGTCGGTGAAGGGAACAAGCGGGAATGGATCATTCCGGAGGAGCGGGGCATACGCGGCCGCTACCTCCTTCAGAGAGCAGCCCAAGCCTTAGGAATGGAAGTGACAGATCCATCACAAACTCAGCAGTCTGAGCTTTCATCAGGCCAAGTTTCCGCTGTTACTTCAGCTAGCCGGCCAACCGCAGCGGTTTCCGGATCAAAAGAGATTTATATTCAATTTAATGGTGACCAGCATTTCCATAATGGACAAGATGCCGAAAGCCTTGCAGCGAAAATCAAGCAGGCGCTTATAGACGAGCTGCAAAAGGATATCAATATTGGAACGAAGGGAGTCGTTGCATTTGACTAAATCCGTATATGAATTTTGGATTTCACAAGGGAAGGACAAGCTGCGGCTCCCCGTACTTCCCGACCAACTGAACATTTCAAATACGGTTCAGAATGAGACGGTTAAAGTAGCCAAGTTTGGTGACCTTACATTTATTGACGAACAGGGAGCGAAAGAAATTTCGTTCTCTTCGTTTTTTCCAAAGAAATACAGCCCGATAGCTGAATATCAAAACTTCCCGTCGCCGGAAAATGCGATAACAAAAATTGAAAAATGGATGAAGGCCAAAAAACCGGTCCAGTTTTTGATTACGGGAACTAAAGTGAACCTGACTTGCAGCATTGAAGGTTTTTCCTATAGCGAAGGCCAGCAGGATATCGGCGATCGTTCGTTTGATATTCAATTAAAAGAATACAAAACCGCTTCCCCCCGAAAAATCAAGCAGAAGAAAAAAACAAAGGCAAAACGGCCGTCGAAGGCATCTCCGAAAACCTATACAGTGAAAAAGGGAGACACGCTGTGGGACATTGCCGGCAGGTTTTACGGGAACAACACGCAATGGCGCAAAATTTGGAACGCCAATAAAACAGCAATGATTAAACGAAGCAAACGAAATATCAGGCAGCCGGGCCACTGGATTTTTCCCGGCCAAAAATTAAAGATACCGCAATGAAACAGGTGATGTATGATGATTGAACTGTTCGTCATTAAAGACACAGAGTGGCTTGAGCTGGTTGCAGAAAGCGTATCGCTGGAAGGCCACCGTTATCAGGCGCCGCGCTCCATTGAAGCGACCATCGTCATCAAACAGGGCGACCAGACGTATTACAGCGTCACAGAAGGAGATACGGTCTTATTTAAGTGGAAGGGAAAAGAGCTTTTTCGGGGCATTGTTTTTGCAAGAACCCCGGACGAGCATACGCTTGCTTTCAGCGCATACGATATGCTTCAGTACCTGGTCAAAAATCAGGATGTGTACGTGTTTTCCAATCAGCGCGCTGATCAAATGATCAAAAGGATCGCCAATGATTTTCAAATACCGACAACCTCGATTGCGAACACAGGCCATACGATTAAAAGCCTAGTCATTAAAAATGATACGACCCTGTATGACATCATACTAAAAGCGTTGAAACAGACGAAAAGCCAGACGGGACGACATTATCAGCTGTATTCGGAAAAAGGAAAGCTCGGTCTGCGCGCTTGGCCAGATCCGTCAGAGGTATGGGTGCTGGAAACAGGCGTCAACATCACGGGCTACCAATTCAGCACTTCTATAAACGACACTGCCACACGGGTGGTGCTCCGCCGGCAGAAGGACAATAAGACGTATAAAGCCTCTGCCAAGGACAGTTCAGGCGTAAACAAATACGGTGTGCTTCAATATACGGAAACGGTCACTGATGACATCAACCAGGCACAGCTTCAGCAGCGGGCAGATGTGCGCCTTGCTGAAAAAAAGGGCGTGAAAAAAGAACTGAAAAATATTCAGGCAGTCGGCATCCCAGAAGTGCAAAGCGGTTTGCCTGTCTATATTTCCATACCGGAGGCCGGGATCAAGAAAACCTACTGGGTGGATACGGACCGGCACGAGTTTAAAGGAACGAAACATACGATGACCATTGATGTTGTCGAAAAGAATACGATGCCGGAAGGAGTTTCCTGATGAGATTGAGTGAGGCTATTAAACATTTGGCCGTCGGCGCAGTTGATGCTGAGTCTCCGGTGGAGTTGCTGCCGGCTGAGGTGGTTTCGGTTTCTCCTGTGGAAATCAAATTAAAAGAAAACAGCAAACTGATCATACCGGCTGACGCCATCATCATCCCAAAACGAATGCAGTCCGGGGGAGACGATGCACTCGAGCCGGGGGATCGCGTCATGACCGCGGCTCTGACTGGCGGGCAATCGTTTTTTATTTTAGATAAAGTATAGACAAACTCCTTCTTATGAAGGGGTTTTTATTTAGCTTGTAAAAAGGAGTGGGCATCATGGCCCTGACACCAGAAGTGGAGTTTGAGGATATCGGAGATGACAGCGAAGTCATTGAAACCTCTACAACATACAAAATAGATTTTAAAAACGGAAGAATTACAAATGAACTGATTACCGGACTTGAAGCGATCAGACAGTTCGTGTATATCGCCTTACAAACAGAACGATATGCGTACTCCGTATACAGTCATAATGTCGGAAATGAGCTTCAAGACGTGCTTACAGATCATGAGACGACTGATGCCTACAAAAAAATGGAGATTCCGAGGCTGATAGAAGAGGCACTGGTTTATGACGACCGGATATCTGCTGTAACCGATTTTGAGATAGAAAAACAAGGCGATGCGTTTCATGTTTCCTTTGTGGTGGAGACAGATGAAGGGACGCTTGAGATTGAGGAGGTGATTGGCGAAGATGTTTGAAGATCAGACCTTTGAAGAGATTATGGAGCGTATGCTGAACAGCATCTCCGCAGATATTGACACAAGAGAAGGCAGCGTCATTTATAATGCCTTAGCTCCGGCGGCAGCCGAGCTTGCGAAGTCATATATATGGCTGGATACAGTGCTTGAGCTAGTCTTCTCTGATACCGCGCAAGGCGAATTTTTAGACCGGCGTGCAGCGGAAGCTGGGATTGAACGGACAGCCGCGACAAAGGCGGTCAGAGCGGGAGAGTTTACGTCTGGGATTACCATTCCTGTGGGCTCCCGCTTCTATGTGGATAATCTTTATTTTCAATATACGGCGGACGGGACGCTCATCTGTGAAACACCTGGTGAAGCAGGAAACGCCAATCTGACCGGACGCAATTTACTGTCGCTGGATACCATTCCCGGATTAGAAACAGCCATTGTCAAAGAAATCCTGATCCCGGGGCGAGAGGAAGAAGGAGATGACAGCTTAAGAGAACGGTATTTTACAAGGGTTCGGCGCGAGGCTGTCAGCGCTAACAAAATGCACTATAAAGAGTGGGCTGAAGAAGTGGACGGTGTTGGAAAAGCAAAGATCTTCCCGCTTTGGAACGGAGACGGCACGGTCAAAATTGTCGTCACGAATGCGAATCTTGAGCCGGCTTCCAATATCTTAATTCAAAAAGTGAAAGATTATATCGACCCTGAACCAGGACGAGGGGAGGGGCAGGCGCCAATCGGAGCCGTTGTCACAGTAGAAAGCGCCGTCTGGAAGGAAGTTGAGATTTCTGCCGAAGTGCTGCCTGAGATCAATCACTCAATTGATGAAGTGAAGTCAGAAATTGAAGAGGGCGTTTTAAATCTCTTTAAAAAAATGGCGTTCGAAGACAACGTCATCCGTCTTTCTCAAATTAACAATATCGTCTATAATTCACCGTCAGTCAGTGATTATTCCAACATTAAAATCAACGGCACCTCCGAAAATTTGGTGCTGAGCGACGTGGAAATTCCTAAGCTTGGGCAGGTGAAGATCATTGAGCAAACAAGATGACATGACA
The DNA here is from genome assembly GCF_042709275.1 of Bacillus sp. LR_5. Lineage (NCBI taxonomy): Bacteria > Bacillati > Bacillota > Bacilli > Caryophanales > Bacillaceae > Bacillus > Bacillus sp. LR_5. The sequence continues at coordinate 103,497 of NZ_JAVAXX010000002.1, forward strand.
GCGTATCTGCCTCCGTTTCTCACCAGCCTTAAAGAAATGGCTGAGCTGCTGAAAGCGGAAGCGCCTGAGTTTGATAAACAGAATAACAGCATATTTGATCTGACGGATCAGCTATTTGTACCGACAGCGACATGGGGGCTCAGCCGCTGGGAAAAGATTTTAAACGTGCCGCGGGAATCAGGTGACACCGATGAAATCAGACGATTGCGGCTCATTTCTAAAATGTCGAACATCCCGCCAATCACCTACAGGGCCATTGAGCAGGCCGTGAATCGTTTCTTAAAAAAACCGTCTGCACAGATCCGCCTGCTGCCCGGCGAATACCGATTTAACGTAGATATCAATGTTGATGACCTTCAGCACATGAATGAACTGATCGAAGTCATCGAAAACATGAAGCCCGCTCATTTGGCGTATACGCTCAGAGGCGGATTAAATGAGACGATTCAAATCAAAGATACAGTTATCCTGAATCACCGCAGATACCGAACAGCCAGTGAGCTGAAAGTCGGTTATTCTGTCACCCTTAACAACAATGAGGTGGTTTTAACTTGATTTCAACCATATACAGAGAACGTACAGCTGCTGATCTAAAAAGCAGAATTGCTCACGTGCTGCTTAACGGACAAAAAACAGAAATAGTAGAGCTCTCCATTGACGGAGCGACAGTCACCGTTCTGACAAAACGTGAGGAAGACATCAAGCATATCGAAACGGTACAAATTTTTGACGAACTGGGCAACATCATTACAGAAAGAAAAACAGACCTGGACGTCAGCGAAAACAGAACACTCGATTTCAGATTTACTTTTGAGGTGGTGTAAACATGGCATACGAAGAAAAAACAGACTGGCTTCCGGATGACCCAATCAACGAAGATGACGTCAACCGCTGGGAAAAAGGAATAAAAGACGCCCACACAGACCTGGCCGCCCACAAAAACGACATGAACAACCCCCATAACACAACAAAGGCGCAAGTCGGACTGGGGAACGTGGATAATGTGAAGCAGGCTTCAAAGGCGGAATTTAATGAACATAATAATGATTCAACACGGCATATTACATCAACAGAACGTAAGGAATGGAATGCGAAGGAAACACCTGCCGGAGCTCAGAATAAGGCCGATCAAGCTGAAGTAAACGCAAAAGCCTATACAGACAACTTTGCTGCGCGAAGGGATAATCCTAACCAAGTAACAAAAGCACAAGTCGGACTTGGGAATGTCGAAAATGTGAAACAAGCCTCACAAGCAGATTTTGATGCTCATTTAAGCAATACTAAAGTTCATGTATCTGAAGGTGAGAGAAACAAATGGAATGCCGCACAACTAATTAAACTTACTGGAGATGACGGTAAAAGAATACAACTCCAAGACGGTACCGATATTCTAACACTATCTTCTGGATTTTATTATGCAGTTGGTAAATCAGTTGTAAACAATCCGGTGGAAGGAGATGTAGCTTGGTATAACTACGATATTATAGAAGGTGGTTCAGGAAGGAAAACAATAGTAGCTTACCAAAGTTGGGGCATTACAATGTGGATTGGAATGGTTCACACAGACGGTGAGTTTAGAGGATGGAAACAAATTGCGACAACAGATATGGTAGATAAAGTTCAATCTGTTTTAGAACTTCATAAAAATGATAAAACTAATCCCCATTCTGTTACTAAACAACAAATAGGCCTCGGAAATGTTGAGAATGTTAAGCAGGAAACTCCGGATGGTGCGCAGAAAAAAGCTGATACGGCTTTGAATCAATCAAAAGATTATACTAATAGCACTGCCTTTATTACTAGGCCACTAAATTCAATAACCGATGCAAATGATTTAAATCTTCCGCCTGGCACTTATCGTTTAGACACTAATTACATGAATGCAAATCCAGTATTGCAAAATCAATTTCCGATAAATGATAACAGAACAGGTTTATTAATTATCTACCCTTCTGCAAATAAATGGGCTACACGTCAAGATTGGTTTAGCATCTCTACGAAAACACTTTATACAAGGGTAGCTGTTAATGGTACTGATTATACTGATTGGTATATATTAGAAACGTCAGAAGGTTCACAAAGTAAAGCAAATAAAGCTTTAGCTGATGCTAAAAACTATGTTGACTCTAATTATACGAATAATAAATTAACAGTTCTTACAGGATCCAATGCAATTCAAGACGCTAGAACAAGTGGCAATGAGTATCCTGCTGGGCTGACTTTTATGGATATAGGAGCAAATAATACAACAGGATACCCGCTTACCTATGGTATTGTAAAAAATGAAAAACACAGTAACTATAGATTTTCTCAATACTTTTATGGAACTGGAAATGAATCTAGCTCCTACTTTACTAACACAGGTTCTTGGATTCGTCATTGGTGGGCAGATTCCGGCTGGACAGCTTGGCATAAAATTTCTGGATTCGCTCATGCGTATATCCGAACTACAGGTATTCAGTATCTTGATAAAGCAGCCCATACAAAAATTCAGTTCAATCGCAAAATAAAAGATAGCCATAATGCTTTTGATACAAAAAATAGTAGATTCGTTGCCCCTAATGATGGGATGTTTTTAGTAGGAGTTGGGCTGTATATGATAAATACACCGGCATACATTAATTTTCATTTGAAACTCTATCTAAATGGATCATTGTATAAACCGGTTGACCATAAGAGAGGGGACTTTAATAATAAGGAAAGTGAAATGAATCTTGACTTAAATGGGAATGTAACCGTTCCTATGAACAAAGGTGACTATATAGAGATCTATTGCTATTGCAACTATCATGGTGATGATAGAAGAGGTGTATCCGATTATAACGAGGTATACAATTATATAGACATTCAAGAACTTGGAGGGCTTAACTATCCTACAATATAAGTATAGGAGGAAAAACGATGATCGCAGAAGCAATCATGTATAAATACCCCAATACAGATCCAACAAAAGATTTTATCGTTCAAAATGATGGGGAAGGGTCTTATATAGCCGAATGGAACCTGCGCGCCCCAATCCCAACTCAAAAAGAACTCGAATCCTGGTGGGAAGAGCTACAAAAAAACCCACCGTATGAGCCGCCTGATCAGGTGGAGCTTCTCGCTCAGGAATTGTCACAAGAAAAGCTGGCTCGTAAGCAGCTAGAAGAGCTGAACAAAACTTTGGGGAGCGAACTGGCAGATATAAAGCTCTCATTACTTTCTTTGAAAGGAGATCATGTTGAATGAATTATTGGGTGCTTGCCCTCCATTATGAGTGGGCGACAACGGATATGGTGAAACAGGCTTTAGCATATCAAGACTGTTCAATTGAGGATTTGGCAGAGGGGGTGAACAAAAAGCTGATTACATCTGACCAGTATGAAGAAATTACCGGTAAAGCCATGTAAGGCTTTTTTATTTTGCCTGTTTTTAGATCAAAAGGAGGGTGAAGATGGTGAAGTATCAATATGAATTTCCTCTCGATAAGACTGGAAAAGCCGGAGCTGTAAAGCCCTATAGAGGAGAAAAAAATGATTTTGTGACACCTGTTTCGAACTTGTCAGGTGTCGGGGAGATTTTAACAAACGCTGCCTTAAAGGCGACTGAGGCATACAGTCAGCTCGGGCAAGACAGGCTGGGTGCAGTTCTGATTTCGAAAGTGAAGGGATGGGCGTATGCAGATCGTGAAGGCACGCTCTTTATAGAAGAAAGCGACAATAACAATGCTTGGACAACGACAGCAACAGTTAATGTCACAGCGGGTGTCCTGACAGCGACGGACTGGGTGTACCTTTCTAAACGCTATTACCGCTTTCGTTATGTGAACGGGAACCTTCAGCAATCAGAGTTTGTATTATATCAATCAGTCGGCGCGGGAGAAATGGACGTGCGTGTAAATGAAAAAGCCCCTTTGCAGATAGACTTTTCGGAGATTCAAACAGGCGATGGACGGCTAAAAGTAAAAGCCAGCCAAACGTTTGACTTTGTCTTTCATGAAAATGTCGAGTCCGCCGGCGAGGGTGCCGCTTTACCAGTGGACGGTGCCGCGCATTTACTCGTTGAAGTATACGGCACAGCGGAAACGAGTGAGGTGAAATTTTGGGGGAAATCAGTGTCAGGACAGAAACTTCCGATCAGAGGCGTGAAATCTGATGATGCGTCCTCAGCCTCGAGTACGTTAAGTAAAGCTGAGGCGTGGGCCTTTAATATTAAAGGGTTTAAGGAGATCATCATGGAGATCGCCAGTATCACCGGCGGGACTCTTTCGATAAAAGGAACCGTGGTTTCATAACCATTTCGGCCCTCGGAAGGGAGGTGATCCGCATGTAAAGGAGGAGTGAGTGATGCAGCAAGAGATAGATGTGAATGTGGTTCAGCAGGATTTAGCAGACATGAAAGGTGAGCACAAAGCGCTGGAGCAGAGGGTTTCCGTATTAGAACGAGTGTCTGACCGGCAAGATCAGCAAATCATGACGCTGAACGAAAAATTAAACAAAATTGATGAAAATACAACGTGGATTAAACGCACCATCACAGGTGCCATCATTACAGCAGTATGCACAGGGATCATTGGCGGAGCCATCGCCATTATGTACAACCTGCTGCAGCATTAAAGGGGGATTTTTATGAAAACGTTTGACAAAGGCACGGTCATTAGGACGGTGCTTCTTTTGGTTGCATTAATCAACCAGACCATGCTGATGCTTGGCAAATCACCATTGGACATTCAAGAGGAGCAGGTCAATCAGCTTGCTGACGCTCTTTATTCTGCCGGATCTGTCATTTTCACAATTGGAACGACACTTGCCGCTTGGTTTAAAAACAATTATGTAACAGAAAAAGGGAAAAAACAGCGTGACTTGTTAAAGGAAAACAATCTGACCAAATAAGGAGAGAGCTAAATGGTAAACATTATTCAAGACTTTATTCCAGTTGGTGCAAATAACCGTCCAGGCTACGCAATGACGCCCCTTTACATTACAGTGCACAATACAGCGAACACTGCAGCCGGAGCGGATGCTGAGGCGCATGCCCGCTATTTGAAAAATCCTGATACGGCGACAAGCTGGCATTTTACAGTTGATGATACAGAAATTTATCAGCATCTGCCTTTAAATGAAAACGGCTGGCATGCAGGAGACGGAAACGGCAGCGGCAACCGGGCTTCTATCGGAATTGAAATTTGTGAAAATGCGGATGGAGATTTTGCGCAAGCAACAGCAAATGCCCAGTGGCTTATTAAAACGTTAATGGCTGAACACAATATCAGCCTCGCCAATGTCGTCCCTCATAAATATTGGTCTGGGAAGGAATGTCCGCGCAGACTATTGGATACGTGGGATACATTTAAAGCAGGGATTGGGGGAGGCGGCAGCCAAACTTACGTTGTGAAACAAGGTGACACGCTTACATCCATAGCGAGAGCGTTCGGTGTTACTGTTGCTCAGCTGCAAGAGTGGAACAATATCGAAGACCCGAATCTCATTCAGGTCGGTCAAGTGTTAATTGTAAGTGCGCCATCGTACGCTGAAGAACCAGAACTCTATCCGCTACCTGACGGCATTATCAAACTAACAACGCCTTACACCTCAGGAGAACACGTCTTTCAGGTGCAAAGAGCATTGGCGGCCCTCTATTTTTATCCTGATAAAGGAGCTGTTAACAACGGAATTGACGGCATTTACGGACCGAAAACAGCTGATGCAGTTGCGCGTTTTCAGTCTGTTAACGGTCTAACCGCCGACGGTATTTACGGGCCGGCGACAAAAGCGAAGATCGCAGCACAATTAAGCTGATCACAGCGCACGGAAAATCCCGGAGTTTCTCCGGGATTTATTTTTTCTTCTTTAACTTTTTTAAAATTCCTGCACTCCGCTCTCTCACCCGAAGCGAATACCCAGAAAGGCCAAACTTTCCGTAATCAACAAACTTCACACGCCTCACCAATTTTTTCACTGTATCACCTGACAATATCCTCTGTTTGTTTTATTATATGTAACCCTTATAAGAAAAGGAATAAGGACAAGAGCTGTTTTCTCTTGTCCTTTTAGTGTGATCATGCTTTTTTTCGTTTATACTCGTCAATCAGCCGTTCGTTTTCTTTGAAGATTCTTGCAGTATGCGGACTGACTTGATAGCTCGCGACACTGGTGGTTGAACGTTTTTTCAGGATTTTAAACGGCTTCGCCGCTCGGGGCTCGCATCCGTTTTGAAATGCGCGTTCCATTATCCTTCACCTTCCTCCTCAATTGGCAGCACTAAATCATATATGCTCGTTAATGATGTGAAAAGCAAATAATCAAATTCCGTGACAATGCTGTCAGACGTCAGCTTGATGACGTAATTCTGTGTCTCGATGGTAAAAGGGATGAGAACCACTTTTCCGTATTGGTCGTAATAAACATCCTTTCGATCAAGCCGAGTTTGCACGTCTGCCGGATCGTCCATATGCTCGGTTAACCGGTCTTTATCAGCCTGTGTCGAATAGTGACAAAGGGAGGCCGTTAAGTTCATTTTATCGGCATAGGTTTTCAGCAGTTTATCAATACCTTCAGCATATGCTTCTATACTTCCATAATAAACGTGGATCGGTTCGTTTTTCAATAGGTATTGGTATGTTTTCAGCCGATTGAGATACATGTGAAGCATTTCGTTGTTTTCTTCGAGGATTTCTCTTGTGTCTGTTTCCAGTTCGCTGCCGGCCAGTTTTTTGACGTATGCGCTTAAGAAGATGAAAGCGTCAATTAAAGCAAAACTGACGGCGACAATGAGATACCGTTCCCAGTGAGTAAACAGGGAAGAGGAATCATATGTCCAGTATACCATAGCGCCCAGAACAAACAGCAAATACCATGTTTTCCGGATGGCGGACATTTTTTCTTTGACCTTCGATTCGAAACGCCATGTGGCATACACGTATAAGCCCAATCCGGCCATGATGCACCAGACCATGATCTGAAAGAATAAAAGCATACATCAATCCCTCACATCTGAAATAGGTTCTGCTTATTGTATTCGAGAGATACGGGTGGTTTTCCTGTTCCATCAAAAAAACCGCTCCTTTGACAGAAGCGGTGTAACATTAAAAAATCATATTTAAAAGAAAGTAGGCGATGGCACCAAGTGTCGCTGAAATCGGAAGCGTGATGATCCATGTAATGAGCATCCGCTTGGCCGTACCCCAGTTTACGCCTTTTACCCGGTGTGACGCGCCGACGCCAAGGATTGATGAAGAAATGACGTGGGTTGTACTGACCGGCAAATGAATAAATGTGGCGCCGAAAATAATAGCTGCACCGGTTAAGTCAGCAGAAACACCGTTTACCGGACGAATTTTCATGATCTTTCCGCCAACGGTTTTGATGATTTTCCAGCCACCGATTGATGTTCCGAGACCCATGGCTGTCGCGCAGGCGAATTGCACCCAAGTTGGAATATCGTTAGACGAAGTATGTAAATTCGCTGTGATGAGAGCCATTGTGATAATTCCCATTGCTTTTTGAGCATCGTTTGTTCCGTGTGTATACGATTGCAGGGCAGCTGTTATAATCTGCACTCTGCGAAATTGCTTGTTCGTTTTCGCCAAATTGCTGTCTTTGAAAATCAGCTTGACGATGCTGTAAAGAATAAAGCCAAGGACAAAGGCAATAATCGGTGAAAAGATAAGTGCTTCAATGATTTTAATGAATCCCTTATAATTTAACGCAGCAAATCCGGCTGACGCAATGGCGGCACCGGCAATAGCTCCGATGATGGCATGAGATGAGCTGCTTGGGATGCCGTAGTACCATGTGATCAGGTTCCAGGCAATCGCAGCGATTAATGCAGCCAAAATTACGACAGAGCCATTTTCTAATGTATAAGGGTCTACAATGTCTTTCGTAATGGTTTTGGCAACACCTGTAAATGTCATTGCTCCGATAAAGTTCATCACAGCCGCCATTATAATGGCATGGCGCGGTTTCAGCGCTTTTGTCGATACTGAAGTCGCAATTGCGTTCGCCGTATCATGAAACCCATTAATGAAATCAAACGCCAGAGCACAAATGACTATTAGTATCGTTAATATTAATAGAATATCCATTTTAACCCCTCGTTACGCGTTTTTCATAATGATGGTTTCAAGATTATTGGCAACACTTTGGCAAGAGTCGGCTATTTCTTCAAGCGTTTCGTAAATTTCACGATATTGAATGACTTTGATCGGATCTGTTTCATTTCCGAAAAGATTCTTTAATGATTTTCTGTGCAGGTTGTCACAGCTGTGCTCATACTCTTTAATTTTGATCGCGTGAGGCTGAATATCTTTTAAGCGGTTTTCTGCCAGCAGCTCAATTGTAATTAAAATTTCTTTGGCACATTCTCTGATGTATCCGCTGAATTTATCGATATGCTCGTCTGATGAAGTAATCGAGAAAATCTCCATCATGGCAGAGAAGTGTTCGATTCCGTCGAGCACATCATCCAGGCTGTTTGTCAGCTGAAGGATATCTTCGCGTTCAATAGGAGTGATGAACGCTTTGTTAAGCTCTTTAATCATGACATGAACATGATTGTCACCTTTTGTTTCAAATTCTTTTAACGTATCTGCGAATTCTTTAAGCGTCGTTTGGTTTGTGACCTTAAAGTTCACAAAATATTCGGCAGTTTCGTCTATATTTTTTGCGATTTCTGTTAAAAGGAGTGAGAACTTATCTTTTTTTCTTCTTATCATTAAAAACCCTCCATAGTTTGAATGAGACAATGCACACATCAAATTATTATATAGCCTTTTGTCGAAAAAAAACAGGTTAAGTCGAAAAAAACACGGCTTGACTTTTTCAGCAAATCATGTCCACTTATTTTGGCCTACTTCGGTTTAAAAAAACGACCCAAGTTTGCACAATCTTTCAGCTTAACGTAAAAAGTATATCAAAAGTTGTATTTTTCCTGTCAACTTTTATCTTCTGTTTCACCAAAAAACGGTTCCCTAAACAAGGGAACCGTTTTATCAGCTTGCTTTTCGTTTTTTCATCCAGTAGTAAACAGGCAGTCCGGCAAGGCCGATGAGGATGGATAAACCGCAGCTCAGTGTATCTGTAATGAGTGTGCTTCCTAACACAAAGAATGAACCTGCGATGGCCAAAATCGGCATGAATGGGTATAGCGGAACACTGTAAGCGCGCTTTTCTCCCTTTGTTCGCTTGCGGAGGATAAATACCGCAAAAAAGGCCATCACATAAAAAATGTAGATCATGAAAATAGAGATTTCCGAAAGCTTATCAGGGTTGCTGATCAGCATCAAAATCAAAGCCACGATAATTTGGAAGGAAATCGCAATCCATGGTGTGCGGAACGTCGGGTGTACTTGTGACAATTTTTCAGCAAATGGCAGCTGTTTACGTTCTGCCATCGCAAATGATACACGCGGGAAAGAAAGGACCTTTCCGTTTAAGCAGCCGAAGATGCTGACAATAATCCCGACACTGATCAGCTTTCCGCCAATTGACCCGAACAGCATGGTGGCAGCAGTGCTTGTCGCATTTTCACCAAGTGTGACAATTTCGTTCGCAGACAGGATGTGAAGCAATGCAAAATTAATGAAAATATAGATGGCTGTTACGATTAATAATCCGCCCGTCATTGCGCGTGGCAGCAGCTTTTCGGGATTTTTCATTTCTCCGCCGAGAGCGGCCAGGAGAATCCATCCGTCGTAAGCAAACAATGTAGCCAAAATCGCTGCTCCGAAATTCATATCGGCAATGCTTTCGTTTACTGCTGTGAAGATGTGCTGATCGCCTTTCCAAAGGCCAAAGATGATGATGCATGCAATCGGAATCAGCTTTCCGACCGTTGTCAGTGTTTGGACAAAGCCGCCGTATTTTGTACCGATAATATTAATGACGCATAAAAAGAGAACTGCTATAATTCCGATTACTTTTGATAGTCCAGATCCCCAGCCGAAAAGATTGGCCATTAAAGATCCAAAATATAAACCCAGCGCACCGATAATCGCCGGACCGTAAATGATAATCTGCACCCAGCCGCACAAAAATCCCCAAAACTCGCCGTATACTTCCTCAAGGTACGTATAAAGCCCGCCAGTTTTTGGAATCTGCGTTCCGATTTCCGCGATTGTCAAACCGCCTGCCAATGTTAAAATACCGCCTAACAGCCAGGCGAAAAGCGCTGTCTTTGAATCACCTGAATAAGCGAGCACAGCGCCAGGCTTCATAAAAACACCTGAACCGATAATGGTTCCGATGACAAGAGTAAGGGCAAACAAGAGGCCTATCTCTTTTTTCAAACCGTTGTCTTCAGTATGCATGTCCTTAACCTCCTATGATGTTGAAGCTTCATGAGAAGAATCTTTTTTCATATTGTAAACCCTATTTTAGAAAAGTGAAATAAAATAAATTTTCTGATTTTCGATATTTGCTTTGTTTGCGGTTAGTACACCTTTGAAAACGTCTGATTTAATAAGTGATAAACGAATGAATATATGGTTTTGTGGTTATAAAGTTCGTGTTTTTTGTGCGGGATTTAACCGAAACTGAGGATGTGATGAGAACCCAGCAAAATAACGAACCTTCGCTGAAGCTGATATGTTGACTTTCCCATGTGAATAAAATACCTTGTAATTAGAACAATAAATATACAACTATGATATAATATCTCGAAATCGAGATAAAATGACCTGGAGGGACAGTATATGAAAGTTAATGGCATTCACCACGTGTCGGCATTAACGGCCGACGCACAAAAAAACTTAGATTTCTATAAGAAAGTATTAGGATTAAAACTTGTCAAAAAATCCGTCAATCAGGATGAACCGACAATGTACCATCTGTTCTACGGAGATGAAGTGGCAAGTCCGGGAACTGAGCTGACGTTTTTCGAGATCCCCCGCATTGCGCCGTTTCATGCGGGAACAAACAGTATTTCTTCTATTGGTTTGCGCGTTCCAAGCACAGAAGCCCTGCATTACTGGAAAGAACGTTTTGAAGAGCATCAGGTGGCGCATAGCGGCATCACCCAAAGAGCGGGACGTGACATATTGGCATTCCAAGATCATGAAGGACAGCGCCTTGTGCTGACTGCTGATGAGAAAGGAAAAGGATATGGCCTGCCTGTTAAACAAAGCGACATTCCAGAAGAATTTTCGTTTCGCGGGTTAGGGCCGGTTGAACTGACTGTGCCATATGCTGAACCAACCTTACACGTATTGACGAATATTCTTGGATTTACAGAAAACAATCGTGAAACAGTCGAAGGACAAGGAACCGCCGTTATTTTGGAATCTGGAGAAGGCGGTGCTGCAACGGAAATCCATTTAATAGAAAGAAACGATCTTCCCCGCGAGCGCCAAGGCAAAGGAAGTGTTCACCATGTTGCATTTCGGGTAAGAGATGAAGAAGAACTTGCCGGGTGGCACCAGATCATCAGCCGGGAAGGCTATAGCAATTCCGGCATCGTTGAACGCTACTACTTTAAGGCGCTGTATTTCAGAGAGCCGAACGGCATTTTGTTCGAGTTATCAACAGACGGTCCGGGCTTTATGGTTGATGAAAACCTTGATGAGCTTGGCCAAACGATCGCACTTCCGCCGTATCTTGAGCATCGAAGAGCTGAAATTGAAGCAAAACTAAAACCGATTCAATAAATTGTAATTGATTTGCCTTCCGGCGCTGCCGGAAGGCTTTTTTTTAATATCATCATACATTTTGAAATGAACAGGATGGCTTTTTGGGGAGGAAATATCAGATGCCGATTGGGAGAAATGGCTTAAACCCCGTTGTATATATGGGCGATTGGCATGAAATGGTCTCGGCAAAAATATTGTCTTTGTTTATTAATAGTTTATTCATATTTGCTTGTTACACTATTTCAAAGTTAGACAAAAAGGAGTGAAAAACAAGTGGAAAAGAAAAAACGCGAGCTGGATATTGTCCTCATCCTCATTTTGCTCGCATCTGCATTTTTAAATATCTATAACATTTGGACGGACGACACGGTGAATCCTTATTACACCGCGGCAGTTACAAGTATGATGCAAAGCTTTCATAATTTCTTTTATGCTTCGTTCGATGCTGCCGGCTTTATAACAGTTGATAAACCGCCTATTACATACCAAATCCAAACGATCAGTGCATTGATATTTGGTATGCATGGGTGGAGCGTCATTCTGCCTCAGGCATTAGCGGGTGTAGGTTCAGTCCTCCTTATGTACTTGCTGATTAAGCCGACATTCGGAAAAACAGCGGCGCGCATTGCCTCATTTGTTATGGCATGTACACCGATTGCTGTAGCTGTAGCACGTACAAACAATGTTGATGCATTACTAGTATTTTTCTTATTGCTGGCCACATGGCTTCTCTTTAAAGCGATCAGAAAAGGAAAGCTGATCTGGCTGTTAGCAGCATTTTTCGTCGTTGGAGTAGGCTTCAATACAAAAATGCTCCAGGCTTATATGATTTTGCCGGCCTTCTTATTGTTCTATCTGATTGCGGCAAACGCCACAATAAAGAAAAAAATCATTTCCTTGGTAAGTGCTTTAGCCGTATTAGCAGCCGTTTCCTTATCATGGCCGCTCATTGTTGACAATATCCCTGCAAGCAAGCGGCCTTATATCGGAAGCAGCCAGACTAACTCCGTTTTGGAATTGGCTTTCGGATATAACGGGATTCAGCGGCTGACAGGCCAAAATTCCGGTGGCGGCCAGGGCGGACCAAACGGAGACGCTTCAAAAGAAATGTCTTCTCCTGATAACAGTTCAACACAAAATCAAGCACCGCCTAATCAGTCATCAAGCAGCAGCTCATCAAGTGATGACAAATCATCAAATGGCAATATGACGGCACCTCCATCCAATGGTGAAATGCCAAGCGGCGGTCAAGGAGGACCTCCAAGCGGCGGAGATGGCGGCCAGGGCGGTCCTGGTGGAGACGGAGGGAAAGGCGGTGCAGGAACCGGCTCGAAAATGCAATCAGGTTCAGGAATGTTCGGAACGGGAACACCTGGTCCGCTGCGGCTTTTCCAACAAGAATTATCTGATCAAATCAGCTGGCTTCTGCCATTTGCGATCTTTGGAATCGCAGGCTTACTGATCGCTGGGGCAAGAGAAAGAAGAAGATTATCTGCAGAGCAGAAGGAAACGGTGTTCTGGGTTGCATGGCTTGTTCCGATTGCCGGATTCTTCAGTGTTGCAGAATTTTTCCATCATTATTATCTCATTATGCTGGCACCGCCGATAGCGGCTCTTGTCGGTGCGGGATGGGTTGCCCTTGTTCACCTGCACCGCAATCAGACAGGCTGGAAATCATGGCTACTGCCGGCAGCGATTATTGCGACAACTGGATTTGAATTGTTTATTCTCAGAAACTACAACGATCAAATTGGTGCAGGCTGGAGCATTGGCGTAGGTATTATCGGCGTGATGTCAGCGATTGCTCTGCTGCTGTTCAAACAGCGCCAAAAACCGATCAGTTATTATGTATCACTTGCAGCTCTTCTCGCATTGCTGGTGATGCCGATTTATTGGGCAAGCACACCGCTTCTGTACGGGGGCAACAGCTCACAGCCTGAAACAGGTCCTCAGCTTGCATCCACCATGAGCGGAAAAGGCATGGGAATGTCTGATGCAACTGTAAATGAAAAACTGATCAAATATTTAGAGGAGAATAACTCCGGAGCTGAATACCTGTTCGCCACAACCGACTCGAACACAGCGGCGCCATATATTATTAAAACGAAAAAAGCTGTCATGGCTATTGGCGGATTCAGCGGTTCTGACCCGGCTATCACGCTGACTCAATTCAAAAAGCTTGTAAAAGAAGGAAAAGTGAAATACTTCTTAGCTTCTGGAAGAGGAAGAGGCGGAAACAATGACATTGTTGAATGGGTTGAGAAAAACGGGGAAGAAGTGTCTTCAGATAAGTGGCAATCAAGTTCTGATCAACAATCATCATCTGATCAAAAAACAGAAAATACTGATTCAGCTGATACATCAAACAACAGCAAGTCTTCAGGCGAAAACAGCCAAATGGGCGGCGGACCTGACGGAATGAATCAGTCAGCTACATTATACGAACTACATGCTGATGAATAGGAGGAAAAAGCATGAGCAGACATATTCAATATTCAGTTGTTGTACCTGTGTATAACGAAGAGCTTGTCATTCATGAAACCTATCAGCGCTTAAAAGAGGTCATGGATCAAACGAAGGAAAACTACGAGCTGCTTTTTGTCAACGATGGTAGCAAAGATCGCAGTATTGAAATTTTAAGAGAGCACAGCCTGATCGATCCGAGAGTGAAAATTATTGACTTTTCAAGGAACTTTGGGCACCAGATCGCCATTACAGCGGGTATGGATTATGCACAGGGGAATGCAATCGTCGTCATTGACGCCGATTTGCAGGACCCTCCTGAACTGATTTTAGATATGATTGACAAGTGGAAGGAAGGCTATGAGGTCGTATACGCCGTACGGACAAAACGAAAAGGGGAAACCTTTTTCAAAAAACAAACTGCGGCTATGTTTTACCGGCTTCTAAGCAGCATGACGGATATTGATATCCCGATTGATACAGGGGATTTCCGCCTCATGGACAGAAAAGTCTGTGATGAAATGAAGAGATTAAAAGAAAAAAATCCTTTTGTCAGAGGGCTCGTCAGCTGGGTGGGCTTCAAACAGACAGCGGTCGAGTATGTACGTGATGAAAGGCTTGCTGGAGAAACAAAGTACCCGCTGAAGAAAATGCTGAAGCTTTCAATGGACGGCATCACGACATTTTCGCACAAACCGCTGAAGCTGGCGAGCTATGCGGGGATGTTAATGTCAGGTGCGGGATTTCTGTATATGTTTATCGTGCTGTATCTGAAGCTATTCACAGACAGCACGATTACCGGCTGGTCATCACTTATTGTGATCCAGCTCCTGTTCAGCGGCATCGTTCTTCTAATTCTGGGCATGATCGGCGAATATATCGGCAGAATCTACGATGAAGCTAAAGACAGGCCGCTTTACATCGTTCAGAAATCATATGGAATTGAAAATAAAAGACTCTATAGAGACCAGCATATGTCATAACCAGAAACCCCTGTCCGTGACGGACAGGGGCTTTTTATGTTCTGCGCGATGATCAAAGTAACAGATGCTGATCGTTTTATAGGACAAAGGGATTGTGAACTTGCACTGCGGTTCAGTCATGCTGAAATAAAAACAGCAAAGCTTAAAGATTTCGTCTTCGGCTTTGCTGCATGTCAGCTGTTATATTGGGGGGCTTTTAAGAAACGCATGATCACTGCCGTACCAGTGACGTTTAATAGAATACTGGTACCCAGTACAACTCCCCACGTCAACGTCGATTCAGAGAGAAGAAAGCTTAGCGAAAGAAAAGCCAATCCTGCGCAGATCATACTCAATGCCACGGTTTTCATGTTCATACCTCCTAGTAAACGATGTCTCAAGCATCGGATGAGAATGATGTCAGTCTGTCATATATACGGATGCCTCGGAAGAAAGTTTCATAGAGCAGTTAGGTCTCTAGTCTAATAAAAAAGCCTCAGACCGCTTTTGCGGCCTGAGGCGTTATGTCTTACGAAGTTGTTTCTTCTTTTTGGTCGAGTTTGATTTTTTTCGTCATTTCTTTGCCGTTTCTGAGAATTTTCACTTCAACAGTGTCACCGATGTTTGCGTCCTTATATAAGATATTGCGCAATTCACTGCCTGTATCGATTTCTTTGCCTTTCAGGCTGATGATAATATCCTCCGCTTTCAATCCAGCCTTTTCAGCAGGAGAGCCTGAAGCGACCTCACGGATGTATACGCCCTTATTTAGCTGATTGCCGAACAGGCCGAGTGTGCCTTCTTGGTAGTTTTGCGGCACTTGTTCTAAATCAAGCATGCTGACACCGATATACGGACGTTCAATTTGTCCTTTAGACAGCAATTCTTCTGCAATCGGTTTTACGTCATTGCTTGGAATTGCAAATCCGATGCCCTCTACATCATCTTCACTGATTTTCATACTGTTAATGCCGACAATTTTGCCGGAAGTATTTAACAATGGACCGCCGCTGTTACCTGGGTTAATTGCCGCGTCAGTCTGTATCACATTAATGCTTGTTTGACCGGCTGATGTTGACATTGAAACCGTTCTGTCCACACCGCTTACAATTCCTTGTGTTACTGTGCGGGACAGGTCTTTTCCGAGCGGATCTCCAATCGCAATGACGGTCTCGCCTGTTCTGAGATCAGATGAATCACCGAAGCTTGCCACTTTTGTTACGTGGTCATCACTGATTTGGAGGACCGCTAAATCTGTTAAGGAGTCACTGCCTACCAGCTTTGCTGTCACCTCAGTGCCGTCATATAAAGAGACCTTCAGTGAAGATGCACCTTCTACGACGTGGTTATTCGTAATAATATAAGCCTTGCCGTTCTCTTTTTTGAAAATGACACCAGATCCTGAACCGCTTTCTGTATCTTCGCTGGAACCAGATGAACTAGAGCCGAACAAAGAGCTGTTTGACTGAGCCTGAAGATTTGTAATACCGACAATCGCCGGTGAAATGTCTTCCACCATATCTGAGATTTTAGAAGAATCCTCGCTCTTAAATGCAGATGAGCTGCTTGTGCTTGACGAGCTTTTGCCAGATTCAGAGGACGTGCTTTTAGCTGTAACAGATTGTGTTTGCTGCTGGCTGGCTGATTGTTTTGCAGTGTCCTGAGAATCATGGTCGCCAAGCGGTGTAAACGTGTAAATGCCAAGGGCGAGACTGCCGCCGATCACTCCGCCAAGCAGCGGTCTGAACCATCCGAACCCACGTTTTTTCTTCTCCTGATCATGAATGACATTGCGGGCTGAGTAGGAGGTGCTCTGATCGTTCTCTTTCGCTAGAAAGACCTCACTCTCATTGCCTTCCGTTCTATTTTCGTCACGATAGTTATCCATCATGTTCACTCCGTTTCTCTATTTTCACTAATTTCTATTTGATTATGATAGGTTTATGACTTGAGTTTATCATAAACAAAAACTGTGGGATAAAAATGAAAAGATTATGGGAAATTGTGAAAAAGTGCGGAAAACGGTACACTTCATATTGTATATGAAAGGACTGAGTCGATGGAACAGATTGGATTGATTGGATATGGCAGCATGGCCGATATGATCGCCAGGCAGCTATTGAAGCATGAACAAATCAAGGAGCATGAGCTCTTTATTGAAACAAGAACGAAGGGGGAGCGGTTGCAGGCGCTGATGTCAGATTATCCAAATGTATCGGCTGATTCGCTCGAGAACTGGGCGGCAACGTGCCGTTTGATTTTTATATGTGTCCCGCCGCTACATGTGATTGAAGCGCTACGCCGTCTGCACCCGTATGTGAACAGGAATACGCATATCGTTTCCATTGCTGCCGGTGTGCCGTTGCGTCTTTTGGAGGCTGAAACGGAAGCCGGTATATCACGTTTCATTCCTGCGATTACATCCGAAGCAGGAGCGGGCATCTCGCTTGTCGTTCACAGTGAAACACTGACAGCGGATAAAAAAGAACGCCTGAATGAACTGTTATCGGTTTTCAGCCGTGTACGAGAAATCAAAGAATCCAATTTGGATGCCGCCAGCAATTTGACGAGCTCGGCACCAGGGTTCATAGCTGCAGTCTTCGAAGAACTGGCTCTGTCTGCAGTCAGAAACAGCAGCCTGTCCAAAGAAGAAGCCTTTGATTTTCTGATTCATTCACTATACGGAACTGGCAAGCTGCTGATCGAAAAGAAGATGTCTTTCGAGGAAACGCTGGAACGTGTCGCAACGAAAGGCGGAATTACAGGTGAGGGAGCTGAAGTGATACACGCCTCTGTGCCGGACGTTTTTGATGAGGTGTTTAAAAGAACCTTGAAAAAATATAAGCTGCTTACAGAACAGGCGGAGAAACAGACATGAATCCTTTGAAAGAGGATTCTTCAGCGTGTCGACAAAGCCTCGCATTCTTTGTCAGTCCTGCGTGTTGGTGCTCACATTCTGTGAAAGGCCTGCTCCAATGCTCCTCCTTCCTAGACTTCAAGGGTTTTCAATCACGCTGAAATGATGACAACATCCTAAAACGAAAACCATTTTAGGATGTTGTCAACTATCTGTTGAATCCTTAAAAGAGGATTTTTTTTATCATTGAATCGTTGTGATTTCCTTCAGTTATATTGCATTTTTCCTCTTTTTTTAATATAATTTGTTAGAATATTCATAATTTAGTAAAAAAGGAGGAGCGTTATGAAACTGTACATGTCAGTAGATATGGAAGGTATTTCGGGTCTTCCGGACGATACCTTTGTGGATTCCGGCAAGCGCAATTATGAACGCGGGCGGCTCATCATGACTGAAGAAGCAAACTACTGTATTGCCGAAGCGTTTAACAGCGGGTGTACCGAGGTGCTTGTCAATGACAGCCATTCGAAGATGAATAATCTGATGGTTGAAAGGCTTCACCCTGAAGCAGACTTGATATCCGGTGACGTCAAACCATTTTCAATGGTAGAGGGGCTGGATGATACGTTTACAGGCGCTTTGTTTCTCGGTTATCATGCGAGAGCTTCAACTCCCGGTGTGATGTCACACAGCATGATTTTCGGCGTCCGTCATTTTTACATAAACGATCGGCCTGTCGGTGAGCTCGGGTTAAATGCATACGTTGCCGGTTATTATGATGTCCCGGTCTTAATGGTAGCCGGAGATGACCGGGCGGCAAAGGAAGCGGAAGAGCTCATTCCGAATGTTACGACAGCCGCTGTCAAACAAACCATTTCAAGATCCGCAGTGAAGTGTTTGTCCACTGCGAAAGCCGGCCGGCTGCTGACAGAAAAAACCGCATTTGCCCTGCAAAACAAGGACAAAGTCAAACCACTCACACCGCCTGACAGACCGGTTCTGAGCATTGAGTTCGCCAATTACGGCCAAGCAGAATGGGCGAATCTGATGCCGGGAACTGAAATAAAGCCGGGAACCACAACCGTTCAATTTCAGGCGAAGGACATGCTTGAAGCCTATCAGGCGATGCTTGTCATGACTGAGCTTGCGATGCGGACATCATTCTGCTAAAGGGGTGTTGAGGCTTTGGCGCGATACATGATGAAGCGTTTTTGGGCAATGGTAGCTACGATTTTGGTGATTACCACCCTGACTTTTGTTCTCATGAAGGTCATTCCCGGATCTCCTTTTAACGAGGAGAGAGGTACAAATGAAGCCGTTCAAAAAAATCTCGAAGCCTACTATCACTTAGACGATCCTCTCATTTTCCAATACATCATCTACCTAAAATCCATCATTACATTCGATTTCGGACCTTCAATTAAAAAACCGTCAGACAGCGTAAATGATATGCTGGAACGCGGATTTCCCGTTTCCTTTGAGCTTGGAATGACAGCCATTGTCATAGCCGTGATCTCTGGGCTGGTGCTGGGCGTAATCGCTGCGCTCCGCCGTAATGGCTTTTTAGACTACGCCGCGATGAGTCTCGCGGTACTCGGCATCTCCATCCCGAATTTTATTCTGGCAACATTGCTCATTCAGCAATTTGCTGTCAATCTCAAACTATTTCCCGCTGCCACATGGACGAGCCCGATCCATATGGTGCTTCCGACCGCAGCGCTTGCTGTAGGGCCAATGGCGATCATTGCTAGGCTGACACGGTCAAGCATGGTCGAAGTCCTGACACAGGATTATATCCGCACAGCAAAGGCAAAAGGGCTCTCTCCGTTCAAAATTATCGTAAAACACGCACTCAGAAATGCACTCATGCCCGTCATTACCGTCCTGGGCACACTCGTCGCAAGTATTTTAACAGGAAGCTTTGTCATTGAAAAAATCTTTGCTATTCCGGGAATGGGAAAATATTTTGTTGAAAGTATTAATCAGCGGGACTATCCCGTGATTATGGGAACGACCGTTTTTTACAGCGTCATTCTGATCATCATGCTGTTTTTGGTCGATTTGGCCTACGGTCTGCTGGACCCGCGCATTAAACTGCATAAGAAAGGGTGAAGCGTGTGAATCTCCCTGTACAAACAAATGAACGCCAGCCAGAGCAGCACATTCAGGTGCCGGATGAGTGGTTTGTCTCGAATCAGGAAAAAAATCGAGAAGCCGATTCGGTCAAGCGGCCGAGTTTGTCATACACGCAGGATGCTTGGAGGAGGCTGAAGAAAAATAAATTAGCGATGGCGGGACTCTTTATTCTTTTATTTCTTTTTGTCATGGCAGTTATTGGGCCCTTTTTATCGCCCCATAGTGTCGCGCGCCAATCGCTGACCGAGCAAAATCTCCCGCCTTCAGCCGATCATTGGTTCGGCACCGATGAGCTCGGCCGGGATGTGTTTACCCGAACATGGTATGGAGCGAGGATTTCGTTATTTGTCGGAGTGATGGCAGCGCTGATTGATTTTGTGATCGGTGTCATTTACGGAGGCGTTGCCGGCTATAAAGGCGGCAGGACTGACAGCATCATGATGCGGATTATCGAAGTGCTGTATGGCTTGCCGTATCTCCTTGTTGTCATTTTGCTGATGGTGCTGATGGGGCCGGGACTGGGCACCATTATTGTGGCACTGACTGTGACCGGATGGGTCGGGATGGCGAGAATTGTAAGAGGACAGGTGCTTCAGATTAAAAATTATGAATACGTACTCGCATCGAAAACCTTTGGTGCGAAAACCTTTCGTATCATCCGGAAGAATCTGCTGCCGAATACAATGGGAGCGATCATCGTACAAATGACATTAACCGTACCTGCCGCTATATTCGCAGAATCTTTTTTAAGCTTTCTCGGCCTCGGCATACAGGCTCCGTTTGCAAGCTGGGGTGTGATGGCGAATGACGGCCTGCCTACGATTTTGTCCGGGCATTGGTGGCGCCTGTTTTTTCCGGCCTTTTTCATCTCCTTGACGATGTATGCGTTTAATGTGCTGGGGGACGGATTGCAGGATGCGCTCGACCCTAAGCTGAGGAGGTAGCTGTATGGAAAAAGTTCTGTCAGTCAAAAATCTGCACGTTTCTTTTACGACTTACGGCGGGACGGTTCAGGCGGTCAGAGGGGTGAGCTTTGATTTGTATCAAGGTGAAACCTTTGCAATCGTCGGCGAATCCGGCTGCGGCAAAAGCGTTACCTCCCAAAGCATCATGGGCCTGCTTCCGCCCTATTCGGCGAAAGTGACGGACGGCAGCATCCTATTTAAAAATAAAGACCTTTGCCGTCTCTCTGACAAAGAAATGAGAAGCATAAGGGGAGCCGACATATCTATGATTTTTCAAGACCCGATGACAGCGTTAAACCCGACGCTGACTGTCGGAGATCAGCTGGGGGAAGCGCTCCTGCGCCACAAAAAAATGAGCAAAAAGGCGGTACGGGAAGAGGTGCTTTCCATGCTGTCATTGGTCGGCATTCCCGATCCCGAAGAGCGTCTCAAACAGTATCCCCATCAATTCAGCGGCGGCATGAGACAGCGGATTGTCATTGCGATGGCGCTGATTTGCGAGCCTGATATTTTAATCGCAGACGAACCGACCACCGCTCTAGACGTAACCATTCAGGCACAGATTTTGGAGCTGTTTAAAGAGATTCAGAGAAAAACGAATGTGTCTGTCATTTTGATTACACACGATTTAGGGGTCGTTGCCCAGGTTGCTGACAGAGTTGCAGTTATGTATGCCGGTAAAATGGCGGAGATCGGCACGAGAAAAGATATTTTTTATCAGCCGCAGCACCCTTATACGAAAGGGCTGCTGAACTCTGTCCCGAGGTTGGATATGGAGGGCGCGGAGCTGATTCCGATTGACGGAACGCCGCCGGATTTATTTTCACCTCCGCCAGGCTGCCCGTTTGCCGCCCGCTGTCCGAACAGGATGATCGTGTGTGACAGGATATACCCGGGCAAGACCATCAGATCTGACACGCACACCGTCAACTGCTGGCTGCAGGATCAACGGGCTGAACATGCAATGCTGTCCGGAGGTGCGAAGGATTGATCATGAAAAGGGGGAAGAGGATGAAACGAGTGAAAAAGCTATGGGGAATGGGCCTTGCATTAGGACTTTCGTTTGCGCTGATGGGATGTACAGCGAACGAACAGGCCGGAAAGGAAAGCGGTAATGATAAGGCAAAAACAAGCGGGGAAAAGGTGCTGTATGTAAATAACGAAAATGAACCGACTTCGTTCGATCCGCCGATCGGTTTTAATAATGTGTCGTGGCAGCCGTTAAATAACATCATGGAGGGGCTGACACGTCTTGGCAAAGAGAATGAGCCTGAACCGGCAATGGCGGAAAAGTGGTCTGTATCAAAAGATAAAAAAACCTACACATTTACGATTCGAGAAAATGCGAAATGGACAAACGGAGATCCGGTAACGGCCGGAGACTTTGAATACGCGTGGAAACGGATGCTTGATCCGAAAAAAGGCGCTTCATCTGCGTTTCTCGGCTATTTTATTGAAGGCGGCGAAGCGTATAACAGCGGGAAAGGGAAAAAAGACGGTGTGAAGGTGTCGGCAAAGGATGATCGAACCCTTGAAGTAACACTTGAAGCACCGCAAAAATATTTTCTCAGCGTCGTGTCCAATCCGGCGTATTTTCCAGTAAACGAAAAGGTCGATAAAGAAAATCCAAAGTGGTTTGCTGAGGCAGATACATTTGTCGGGAACGGTCCGTTTAAGCTGACGGAATGGAAGCATGATGACAGCATCACAATGGAGAAAAGCGACACGTATTGGGATAAAGATTCCGTGAAGCTTGATAAGGTGAAATGGGCGATGGTCAGTGACAGAAATACAGATTATCAGATGTTTCAGTCTGGTGAACTGGATACCGCTTATGTCCCTGCTGAATTAAGCGATCAGCTGCTGGATCAGGACAATGTCAGTATTGTTGACCAGGCGGGCCTCTATTTCTACCGGTTTAATGTGAACATGGAGCCGTTCCAAAATGAAAACATCAGAAAAGCCTTTGCGATGGCTGTCGATCAGGAGGAAATTGTAAAGTACGTCACGAAAAATAACGAAAAACCGGCACACGCCTTTGTATCGCCTGGATTTACGCAGCCTGACGGCAAGGATTTCCGTGAAGCGGGCGGAGACCTGGTCACACCAAATGAAAGCAAAGCGAAGCAGCTGCTGGAAAAAGGCATGAAGGAAGAAAACTATGATAAGCTTCCTGCGATTACTCTTACTTACAGCACAAAGCCGGAGCATAAAAAGATTGCTGAGGCGATCCAGCAAAAATTAAAAAATACCCTTGGAGTCGATGTGAAGCTGGCCAATATGGAATGGAACGTATTTTTAGAGGATCAAAAAGCGCTGAAATTTCAATTCTCTCAAAGCTCATTTTTGCCTGACTACGCGGACCCTATCAGTTTTCTGGAAGCCTTCCAAACAGGAAATTCGATGAACCGCACAGGCTGGGCCAATAAAGAATACGATCAGTTGATCAAGCGGGCGAAACATGAAGCCGATGAAAAAACGCGTTTCTCCCTAATGCATCAAGCGGAAAAGCTGCTGGTCAATGAAGCGCCGATCATTCCGGTTTATTTCTACAACCAGGTCAACCTGCAAAACGAAAATGTAAAGGGAATCGTCCGGCATCCTGTCGGCTATATCGATTTAAAATGGGCGGATAAAAACTGACGCCGGCGATTGGGAAAATACTGCTTCTTTATGCGAAGGAGCGGTATTTTTTCTCTTTCTTGCACGTATACGTAGGGTGCAGAGCAAATGAAAGGAGTGATTCAGTTGAATCACAAGCCGAAAGCGCTGAAAAAGGGTGACACAGTCGGAGTGATCGCGCCTGCAAGCCCGCCGGATCCAAAGCAGCTTGACACCGCGCTTTTATTTATAAAAGAGCTCGGACTTCAGGTGAAATTGGGCAAGGCACTGAAAAACCAGCACGGCTATTTAGCGGGACAGGATGATGAGCGGCTGGCTGATCTCCATGAGATGTTCAGAGACGAGGAGGTAAAAGCAGTGCTGTGCGCATGCGGGGGTTTTGGGACAGGACGTATCGCCGCCGGCATTGATTTCAGCTTAATCCGCAAACATCCTAAAATCTTCTGGGGATACAGCGATATTACGTTTTTACATACTGCCATCCATCAAAACACAGGCCTTGTCACCTTCCATGGCCCGATGCTCAGTTCAGATATTGGTCTCGACGACGTTCACCCGCTGACAAAAGCGTCGTATGAGCAGCTCTTCCAAGAGAGGGAATTCACCTATACAGAAGACCTTTCTCCGCTGACCGTGCTTGTTCCTGGAAAAGCGGAAGGCGAGCTTGTCGGAGGAAATCTCTCTTTACTGACGTCTACGCTGGGCACGCCGTTTGAAATTGATACGAGAGGGAAGCTTCTGTTTATTGAAGATATTGACGAGGAGCCATATCAAATCGACCGGATGCTGAATCAGCTGAAGATGGCGGGAAAGCTGACGGATGCAGCCGGAATTCTTGTTTGTGATTTTCACAACTGTGTCCCGGTGAAGAGGGAAAAATCTCTGTCGCTTGAGCAGGTGCTTGATGACTATATTGTATCAGCAGGCAAACCTGCTCTGAGAGGTTTTAAAATCGGCCACTGTTCACCGAGTTTTGCCGTTCCGATCGGTGCGCAAGCTGCTATGAATACAACACAAAAAACAGTCGTGATCGAGGCGGGCGTTTCAGAAGGGGCGCTGAAGACATGAAAATCACGCGAATAGAAACAAGCCGAATCGCCGTGCCGCTGACAAAGCCGTTTAAAACTGCGCTTCGCACTGTGCATACGGCTGAATCAGTCATAGTAAGAATCACTTATGACAGCGGCGCAATCGGATGGGGAGAAGCGCCCCCGACGATAGTGATTACAGGAGACAGCATGGATAGCATTGAAAGTGCAATTCACAATGTCTTGAAGCCGGCACTGCTTGGAAAAAGCCTGTCCGGCTGTGAGGCCATTCTGCACGACATCCAGCACCTCCTGACAGGTAATATGAGCGCTAAGGCGGCTGTGGAAATGGCGGTATACGACGGTTGGGCGCAGATGTGCGG
Source organism: Bacillus sp. LR_5 (assembly GCF_042709275.1). Taxonomy (NCBI): domain Bacteria; kingdom Bacillati; phylum Bacillota; class Bacilli; order Caryophanales; family Bacillaceae; genus Bacillus; species Bacillus sp. LR_5. The sequence goes on from NZ_JAVAXX010000002.1 coordinate 128,518, forward strand.
ACTGCCACTTTATCAAATCCTTGGCGGATACCGAGATACGCTGGAAACGGATTATACCGTCAGTGTCAACTCACCTGAAGAGATGGCAGCTGATGCCGAGAATTATCTCAAACAAGGCTTTCAAACGCTGAAAATAAAGGTCGGAAAAGATGAAATCGCAACAGATATCGCCCGTATCCAGGAAATCAGAAAACGTGTCGGATCAGCCGTGAAACTGCGTTTAGACGCCAATCAGGGGTGGACGCCGAAGGAAGCGGTAACTGCTATTCGGAAAATGGAGGATGCCGGTCTTGGCATAGAGCTTGTCGAGCAGCCTGTCCATAAAGATGATCTCCCTGGGCTTAAAAAGGTGACAGATGCGACAGACACACCGATTATGGCCGATGAAAGTGTTTTTACGCCGCGGCAGGCGTTCGAAATTCTTCAAACCCGGAGCGCTGACTTGATCAATATTAAATTGATGAAAGCGGGCGGCATCAGCGGAGCAGAGAAAATCAATGCCATGGCTGAGGCGTGCGGAGTAGAGTGCATGGTCGGCAGCATGATTGAAACGAAGCTGGGCATTACGGCCGCGGCGCATTTTGCGGCAAGCAAAAGAAACATCACACGCTTTGATTTTGACGCGCCGCTGATGCTGAAAACAGATGTCATCAAAGGCGGCATAACATACAGCGGCAGCACGATTGCGATGCCTGACAGACCGGGTCTCGGAATCACCGGAGCTGCGCTTTTGAAAGGGGAAATAGAGCAATGATGCACACTGTCATATCAGCAGTGGCCAACATCTGGACAGCGCCTGATTCACCTCGGCCATCTGATCAAGCGATGCTTCGTCCGACCGTATTGATCAGAGACTGGCTGGAGCGCATGACGTATGATGAGCGGCTTGGATTATGTACAGACAATGTGATCCAAACTCAGGTTCTCTTTGGCGAAAAAGTACTGGTGACGGCGGAACAGGGTGAATGGGTTTCTGTGATCGTGCCGAGCCAGCCATCCCGAAAAGATCCACGCGGATATCCGGGCTGGATGAAAAAGAACCAGCTGAAAAAAACAAGTCCCATCCATACACAAAAAGATGTCATGATCAGCAAACCTGCTGCCTTTTTGTACAAAAGCAATGGAGAAAAGGAGATCGAACTGAGCTTTTTGACGGTTCTTCCCCTCATTGCAGAAGAAAACGGATATTTTAAGGTTTCGACCGTTTTTGGGGAAAGGTTTGTGAAGCAAACTGATGCAGTGCCTGTCCGCGAACAGAAAGGGACTGCTGAAGACATCATTCAAACGGGGGCGTTTTTTCTCGGGCTTTCCTACCTGTGGGGAGGGATCAGCGGGTTTGGGTTTGATTGCTCCGGGTTTATGTACAGTATATTTAAGGCCAATGGATACAGCATCCCCCGTGATGCAGGAGATCAGGCAAAGGCGGGGGAAGAAATCCCGCTTGATGATATGAAAGCCGGTGACCTGCTGTTTTTTGCTTACGAGGAAGGAAAAGGAGCGATTCATCACGTCGGTCTGTCCGTCGGCGATGGGAAAATGATTCATTCTCCAAAGACGGGAAAATCAATCGAAATTCTTACATTAAAAGAGACAATCTATGAAAAAGAACGATGTGCGGTGCGCCGCTGTTTTTCAGAATAAGGAGGGAGACAAATGACGCCACTGCCTTTGTTAGAGGTCAGCCAGCTGAAAATGCATTTTGACGCAGGAAAAAAGCGGACAGTTAAAGCCGTCGATGGGGTCACCTTTCAGATTCATGAAGGAGAAACGTTTGGGCTAGTCGGTGAATCAGGGTGCGGGAAATCAACCTTGGGGAGAGTGCTGATGCGCCTTTATCAGCCAACAGAAGGAAGTGTGAAATACCGCGGCACCAACCTCCACTCACTGAGTGAGAAAGAGCCGTTTGCCTTTAACCGCAAGCTGCAGATGATTTTTCAGGACCCTTATGCTTCGCTTAACCCGCGTATGACCGTTCGAGAAATCATTTTGGAGCCGATGGAAATCCACAACCTTTACAATACTCACAAAGCGCGGCTTCTCGTCGTGGACGAGCTGCTTGAGGCAGTAGGGCTTCACCCTGATTTTGGAAGCCGTTATCCCCATGAATTCAGCGGCGGGCAGAGACAAAGAATCGGGATTGCCAGAGCGCTGTCGCTGAATCCTGAATTTATCGTGGCAGACGAACCGATTTCTGCACTTGATGTCTCGGTTCAAGCGCAGGTGGTCAACCTGCTGAAGCGGCTTCAAAAAGAGAAAGGGCTCACGTTTTTATTTATTGCCCATGATCTTTCGATGGTGAAGCATATCAGTGACAGGATCGGTGTGATGTACTTAGGGCACATGATGGAAATTACAGAGAGCGGCACCTTGTATCGCGAACCGCTGCATCCCTATACAAAGGCGCTTTTATCCTCGATTCCGATTCCAGACCCTGAATTGGAGGACAAGCGTGAGCGCATCCTCTTAAAAGGAGAGCTGCCGAGCCCAGTCAATCCGCCGAGCGGCTGCGTGTTTCGGACCCGCTGTCCGGAGGCGATGCCTGAATGCGGGGAATCCCGCCCTCAGCTTCAGGAAATTGAAGCCGGCCGATTTGTCGCCTGCCATTTGTATCGAAATGCTGAGACGACAGAAAAGGTGAGATAATCAAAAAAGACTGGCTCCGGAGCCAGTCTTTGCTTTTATCATTGATGTAAAAATTTCACACAAACCGGGTAAGGGACAGAGACAGTTGATGGAAGCACTGTCAATCGGCCGGTTTCTTTGTCTCTTTCAAACAGGACAAGGTTGCCTGTTTCTTCATTTGAAGCGACAAGGAATGTTTCCGTTGGATCAAATACAAAGTCCCGAGGCCAGTTTCCTTCTGTCGAAACTCTTTCCACGAAAGCCAGCTCGCCTGAATATTGATTCACTTCAAATACAGCGATACTGTCATGGCCGCGGTTTGCGACGTAAACAAAACGGCCGTCATGTGTGACATGAATTGCACTTCCCTGGCTGTTATCTGTAAAATCATCAGGGATGGCAGAGACGACTTGGATTTCTCTGAATTCGCCGGCTGTCGGATTGTATTCAAGCGCAACCACTTCATTGCTTAATTCTGTCATCACATAAGCGTATTTTTCTTTCGGGTGAAAAGCGATATGGCGAGGCCCTGCGCCGGGAGCGAAGGAATGGCTTCCGGATTCAGCCAATACGCCGTCTTTCAGCTTATAGGTGTACAGCTTATCGGTCCCTAAGTCAACCGCTACGACATAGTTATGTTCGGGTGTGAACCCTGCGTAGTGTGTATGCGGCTTTTCCTGTCTTTCGTGCGGTCCTTTTCCTGTGTGAGCGGCTTCTGCAGCAGGAGATTGCAAGCTTCCGTCTTCCTGAACCGGAAAAGCGTGTACCTTCCCGCTGTGATAATTGGCAGTTAGTACGAACTGACTTTGATCATCGACGCTTACGTGGCATGGCGATGGCCCATCAATTAACTGATGATTCAGAAATGTCAATTCACCGCTGTTTTTATCGATTTGATAGGCAGCAACTCCGCCTTGGCCGTCTGCTTTTTCAATTGAATAAAGAATGGTGTTGTCTTTATTCGGTGTTACATATGTCGGGTTGCCCAGCTTAGCGGCAAGCTTTGGCTCGCTAAGTGTTTTTTTCTCAGTATCAAGCTCAAATGAATAAATCCCTTCGCTTCCGCCTTTTGTATATGTTCCGACATATCCTATGTACTTTGTCATGCGATTTCCCCCTTAAAATGATGTCATCTCTATATTAACGTATCTTGATAAAATAAGCTGTTCAAAACATGAAAAAGGGGAATTTCTTCACTCGCCGCGAATCAGCGGCATCGTACAGCATCTGAAGGAGCCGCCTGATTTAATAATTTCTGACAGGTCAATTTCGATGATATGATAGCCTCTTTTCGTTAGCTGTTGATTGACATGGCGGTTGCAAGGGAGGCTGATGATCGTTTTTCTACCGATTGAAAGGACATTGGTGCCAAGCGTAAATTGTTCGTCCTCGGGCACTTCAATGAGATCGTAACGTTTTGCAAGCATATGAACTGCCCCTGGTTCAAGGGCTTTAGGATAAATTAACGCTTCGTTTTCAGATACGATGTTAAATACGCAGTCCAAATGCAAAAATTTTTCATGCAGCTGCACGGGAACGACTGTATATTCAGGTAGCGCCTCTTTTAGCTGGCCAATGGCTGACATGTCGGTGCGCTGGCTGATGCCGACGTAGACGATATCTTCATCGATAATGACGTCACCGCCTTCAATGCTTGTATCAAGCATACGGGTGTAAGAAATGCCTTGGCTGTGAAAAAAATCTTTTATGATGGCTTCTTCCCCTTGGCGAATCGGTTCAGTCATGCTTGAGAGGAAGGCTTTTTCTCCGATGACAAACCCTATGTCCCTGGTGAAGACCTGCTCGGGGAGCCCATCGCGCACGGGCAAAAGAATGACTTCAATGTTGTGTGATCTGAGTGCTTTAATTAAGCGGCTGTGCTGATCTGTGGCGGTTTTGACATGAATATTGTCATCTTCAAAATGTTTTTGGGTTTCGTTTATGACATCTTTTATGGTCATGTGCTCGGGTCTGCATAAAATGACTTTCTGAAGTGTGCCGTATTCCGTTCGGCATACCGTTTTGTGCTGATGTTTCGGGATGGATACGTCCATTGTTTGTCCTCCTGACCGTGTGAAGAATACATTTATTATTCCCTCATCATGAAAATCATTAAACGTTTTAGCAAGAAATCCTGACAGACAAAGCATTTTAAATTTTAGACAAATGGCAGAGAATATTGTTTAATAGGAGAATATGAGTGCATTTAACTAAACGATCAGACATCAAAGGGGAGAAAGGTATGGAAACACCGGAAACAAAATTTTGTAAAGAGTCAAAGGTTGTAAAAACCAGCAGGGTGTTCCCGCTTGATACAAACAATCATAATACGCTGTTTGGCGGAAAATTAATGAGCTACATCGACGACATTGCTTCTATTTCCGCGGCGCGCCATTGCAGACGGGAAACAGTAACAGCTTCGATGGACTCTGTAGATTTTTTGAAGCCAATCGGGCAAAAGGATTCTGTCTGCCTGGAGTCATATGTGACATGGGTCGGCACATCTTCCATGGAGGTGTTTGTAAAAGTCATTAAGGAGCACCTGATGACTGGCGAAAGGGAGCTCGCTGCGACATCCTTTTTGACGTTTGTCGCATTAGATTCAAATGGCAAGCCGGTGCCTGTACCGAGAGTTGTACCGGAAACAGAGGAAGAAATTATGCTGCATAATACAGCGGTTCAGCGCGCTAATGAACGAAAGAACCGCAAAAAACACAGCCAAGCGCTTGCAAATGCGCTCGGAACTGAAAAGCCTTGGTAAACGTTAAACCCAAAACATAAGTTGTTTTGGGTTTTTTTGTGCTTTTCACTTTTCTGATGGTGATAATTACAATGGTTAGTCCGTTTTTGCTAGGGGATTTTATAAAAAGCAACAATTGTCACGTTAAATTGATAATTTTGTGACAACTTTATTAAAGATTCATTTTAAATATATCTTTTATTCGTGAGATCATGTATTTTAAAGATATATTTTAAATACATCTTTTTGGAAGGGATTGTTTATACGATGTTAGATAATAAAACAATCGAAATCATTAAAAGCACTGTACCCGTATTACAACAGCATGGAGAAACCATTACTGGCCGTTTTTACGATCTGATGTTTCAAGATCATCCAGAGCTTTTGAACATTTTTAATCAAACAAACCAAAAAAAGAAAACACAGCGCGCTGCACTTGCAAATGCCGTTATTGCAGCTGCGGCAAATATTGACCAGCTTGGAAATATCATTCCGGTCGTCAAACAAATCGGCCATAAGCACCGCAGTATCGGAATTAAGGCTGAACATTACCCGATCGTCGGAAAATATTTGCTGATTGCGATTAAAGACGTTCTGGGAGACGCTGCAACACCTGACATTATGCAGGCATGGGAGAAAGCGTACGGAGTAATCGCTGACGCGTTCATCGGAATTGAAAAAGAAATGTATGAGCAGGCGGAGCAGCAAACTGGCGGCTGGAAGGAGTATAAGCCGTTCGTTATCGCGAAAAAAGAGCGGGAAAGCACAGAAATTACATCCTTCTATCTGAAGCCGGAAGACGGCAAGCCGTTACCTGATTTTCAAGCAGGGCAGTATATCAGCATTAAAGTGCAGATTCCTGATTCTGAATATACGCAAATCCGTCAATACAGTCTGTCAGATATGCCGGGAAAAGACTATTATCGCATTTCAGTGAAGAAAGACGGTGTCGTGTCTTCCTATTTACACTATGGACTGCATGAGGGAGATTCAGTAGAGATCAGCGCACCGGCAGGGGACTTTGTTTTAGATGCTTCATCTCAAAAAGATCTCGTTCTGATCAGTGCCGGAGTTGGCATTACACCAATGATAAGCATGCTGAAAACGTCTGTTTCCAAGCAGCCTGAACGGCAGATTCTGTTCATTCATGCCGCGAAAAACAGTGAGTATCACGCATTGCGTCATGAGGTGGAAGAAGCGGGAAACCATTCTTCTGTCAAGACAGCATTTGTGTATCGCGAGCCGACAGAGGAAGACCGTGCAGGTGATCTTCAATTTCATGAAGGACAGATTGATCAGCAGTTCCTAAAAGAACTGATTGCCAATACAGATGCGGATTATTATATTTGCGGTTCACAGTCATTTATTACAGCAATGCATAAACTTGTGTCAGACCTTGGATCAGCGCCGGAGTCTATCCATTACGAGCTGTTCGGCCCGCAATTAAGTATGGCACAGTCCGTTTGATCACATAAATGAAACTCTTCTCTTTTCTTGAGAAGAGTTTTTTATTGAGATAGAAGAAGGCGGACAAGCGCCTGCTTCTACATCCGGACAATCACTGACCCGCCTCCGCCGCTTGTGCATACACGGTTTTGCTGTTCTTGCATCGTTCTCAGCAATTCATTGTTTATCTCAATCGCTCTGATTAATTGCTCCATTTTCAGCTCTAAACCGGCTAGCCTGTCGAAAGACTGCTGTTGCTTATAGCCGGCGGGATGAGGAGCCGATGACAGATCATAGGGCCAATGGGTATTCGTTTTCTGATGTTTCATTTTGCGCCTCCAATCGATGTCATTTTCTATTATGTTATGTGCCGCCGATCTGCACGTTCGCCTATTTAGAACCGGATAAAAGGGAATGATGCATAGAGGGTCTGCCTCGGGGAACAATAGGCTCAAAATGACCAGCGGATGGAGGTAAGATCGGTGTTGTGGATGGTATGGGCATTTTTACTGAAGCCAATTATCGTATTTTCGATTGCGTATATTCTGTTTCGGCTTGCTGGTAAAAAAGCTGTGTCACAAATGAACAATTTTGATCTGCTTTTGACCTTCGCAATCGGAACCATTATCAGTGAGCCGATTCTTACATCCAGGCTGCCGATGTCGATTTATTACGCGGGCTCTTTTTTGGTGCTTTATCTTCTGATGAGCAAGCTCTCTCTTTCTAATAAATGGCGCTGGCTGCTGGTCGTAAGCCCGACTGTCTTAATCCGAAACGGGGATATTGATGAACGCGGACTTCGTAAAGAAAGGCTGACGGTTAATGAACTGCTCGGAAAACTAAGGGAAAAGGGCTATGCCGATCCGGCTGACATTGATCTTGCCATCATTGAAGAAACAGGAGAAGTAAGCGTCATTCCAAAAGAGGAAGCGAGAGCGGTGCAGGTGCGGGATTTGAATATGGAAGCTGAACGGAATTTTATCCCGATTCCTCTCATACTGGACGGCGAAATCCTTGATCATAATTTGAAATACCTCCAAAAAAACCGAACCTGGCTGTTTGAGAAGCTTGAGGAAAAAGGATACAGCCCCAAACGGCTCTCCTTGATCACGCTTGGCACGATGAATGCCCGCGGTGATATATCGCTTGATTTGAATACCTCAAACGAACCGCAGCATGATCCTTATTTATATAAACCGGGAAATAACAATTAAGATTGCTCTCTATTTTTAACGAGAGCTTTTTTCTTTTTTAAAGGGAATTTTTGTTTGGTGTCAAATGTACCTAGTTAGGAGGGGAACTGAACATGAAGGACTTATTCAGAAACGATATGGCACCAACGGTCAGTCTGTTGTATTCAGCAGTGGAAGAAAACAGTCTCCGTCTAGGTTCTATCGTAAGTCACATGACACACAATGAACTTTACTATAAGGGGCGCTGCCAAACAAAAAACAGCACAGCTCAGCTTTTGCACCATATCTCAAATGTTGATATCAGATGGGTCTGGCGTATCAAGGAAAACCGGCTACCAGATCATATTGAACAGGTATACGGCCCGATGACAGATGAAAGCGGACGGCTTCCTGAACCGGAGAATCAGCCCGGATTAGATGAACTCCTGAAAAGACATCAGCATGTGGTAAACGAGCTGAAATCATTATGTTACACCTTAACTGAAAATGATTTGCATCAGCCGCTTTCTTACGATGGTGACACCGCGACCATACGGTGGGGCATTTGGCATATGGCGGATCATAACCGCTATCATCAAGCACACATTGAAGCCCTCAAAAAAGAATGGAAGCAGGATGTAGCGAAATATGAGCGCTAAAACGAAGCTGCTGACCGATCGAATTCGTTTGCGCTGTATGGAAGATCGGGATCAAGCCTCTTTGTTTGAGCTTTTTAACGATCCTGATGTCATGAAATATTATTCCGGTTTAAAAGATAAAAGGCAAACCCGCGAGTGGATCAATTGGAACAAAAGAAATGAAAAAGGGTACGGCGTCAGTCTGTGGATCACCGAAGATAAGCGGACAGGGGACTTTTTGGGGCAATGCGGCATCGTTCCTCAGCAGGTCGAAAATCAAACAGTAATGGAAATCGGCTATATGTTTGCCTGCCGCCACTGGGGGAACGGCTATGCGCAAGAAGCGGCTCGGGCCTGCCTGGACTACGGCTTCAACGAGCGGCAGTTCGGCAAAATGGCGGCTTTGATTGACCCTAATAACAAAGCGTCCATACGGGTAGCAGAGAAAATTGGCATGCTTTATGATAGAACGATCAGAAAATGGAATAAACCAATCGCAGTATATGAAAGAAAATCTTACAATTGAAAGATAGAGCTGAGTTTAGTATCATGATGTCAGGTAAAGTTTTCTAGGGTTCCGCGTGTCAATGGACATGGACTGGTCCGAGAGAAAACACATACGCGTAAATAGAAGCGTGTATGCACACGGAGGGAAAAAAGCCCGGGAGAGTCAATCTCATGAGAGACGACTGTCCGGGGTTTTTTTTGTTTTCGGAGAATCTTACTGGAAAGAAAGGAATGACTTGAAATGAAATGGGGATTAGTCGTGCTTGCCGCCGTTTTCGAGGTGGTTTGGGTGGTAGGCTTAAAGCATGCTGACTCAGCTTTAACATGGAGCGGCACTGCCGTTGGCATCATAGTCAGCTTTTATCTTTTAATGAAGGCGACAAACAGTCTTCCTGTCGGAACCGTGTATGCCGTTTTTACCGGACTCGGAACGGCAGGGACAGTGCTGAGTGAAATCATTCTGTTTCATGAGCCGATTGGATGGCCGAAGCTTTTGTTAATCGGCGTGCTCCTCATCGGTGTAATCGGATTAAAGCTTGTGACACAGGATGAGACAGAGGAAAAAGGAGGCGAGGCATAATGCTGCACTGGATCAGTTTATTGTGCGCGGGCTGTTTGGAGATGGCCGGCGTGGCCCTTATGAATCAATATGCGAAAGAAAAAAGCGTGAAATGGGTGCTGTTGATCATTGTTGGTTTTGCCGCTTCATTTTCCTTGCTGTCGTATGCCATGGAAACCATTCCAATGGGCACGGCTTACGCTGTCTGGACAGGCATTGGCACCGCCGGCGGAGCGCTTGTTGGCATCCTCTTTTACAAGGAGCCGAAAGACGCCAAACGGATCTTTTTTATCGCTTTGATTTTATGTTCAGCGGTCGGTTTAAAAATTCTGTCATAAATTGATTTTTATCAAATCTTCAGTATAATGGATAAATAGTTTAGACTTACAAAGATAAGAGGGATTATTCATGAAATCATATATGACACAGCGGTTGAACGAATACCGTGACGGAAATGAGGATAAAGGGCGTCTTTTGGTCAGCTGTCCCGATCAGCCTGGTATCGTCTCTGCGGTTTCCGCGTTTTTATTTGAACACGGCGCTAATATTATAGAATCCAATCAATATACGACAGACCCTGAAGGCGGCCGATTCTTCCTAAGAATCGAATTCGACTGCGAGGGTATTCGTGAGAAAAAAGAAACACTGCAGGAGGCGTTTGCGTCTGTTGCAGAAAATTTCGACATGACATGGAGCTTAACATTGGCAAGCGAGCTGAAGCGTGTCGCCATTTTTGTCTCAAAGGAGCTTCACTGCCTGCATGAGCTGATTTGGGAATGGCAAACCGGCAACCTGATGGCGGAAATCGCTGTTGTCATCAGCAACCATGAGGAAGCGAGAGAACTGGTTGAACGGCTGAACATTCCATTCCACTATATGAAAGCGAACAAAGACATCAGAGCGGAAGTCGAAAAGAAGCAGCTTGAACTGCTTGAGCAATATGAGATTGATGTGATCGTGCTTGCACGCTATATGCAGATCTTAACCCCTGACTTTGTATCTGCTCATCCGAATCGCATCATCAATATTCACCATTCGTTTCTGCCTGCTTTTATCGGTGCGAATCCGTACAAACGGGCTTACGAGCGTGGCGTGAAACTGATCGGAGCGACATCTCACTATGTCACAAACGATCTTGATGAAGGGCCGATCATTGAACAGGATATTGAGCGCGTGGACCACCGCGATAATACGGAAGCACTGAAAAACATCGGAAGAACAATTGAACGCAGTGTGCTTGCCCGTGCTGTAAAATGGCATTTGGAAGACCGCGTTATCGTTCACGAAAATAAAACAATCGTCTTTAACTAGACGGCAAGATGCCCGCTCCATGCGGGCTCTTTTTGGTGACAAAAAACCTTGACAAGTGTCCTTTTTCTTTGCATAATATAAAAAAATCATTGAGCGTTGAAGAGGATTAGTAAGCAGACCTTTCTGTGACAGAGAGCAAAATGAACCGCTGAAACATTTTGCCGCATGAAACCTGCCGAACCTGCCTTGGAGTCTTAGGGGGAAAACCTAGGCGCGTAACCTGGCGTTACAGGAAAGCGGAGCGTGCATCAGCGCGTTCAATCAAGGTGGTACCACGGAAACCCATTTCGTCCTTATGAATCAGGATGAAATGGGTTTTTTTATTGTAAGTTGGCTGGCAAAAAGCCGCGGAGGAGAATAAATGAAAAAACAAAGAATAGTAGTGAAAATAGGAAGCAGTTCGCTCACAAATAGCAACGGAAGCATTGATGAGGCAAAAATCAGAGAGCATGTCCAAGCCATTTCCCTCTTGAAGAAAGCGGGACATGAAATGATTCTGATTACCTCGGGAGCCGTAGCGGCGGGGTTTTCCAGCCTCGGTTATCCGTCCCGCCCCGTTACCATTAAAGGAAAGCAGGCGGCGGCCGCGGTCGGACAAACACTGTTAATGCAGCAATATATGAATCAATTTAAACAATACTCATTGACTCCGGGGCAAATCCTTTTAACGAGAAATGATTTTTCGAAAAGAGAACGGTATCGAAACGCGTATGCAACGATAATGGAATTACTGGAGCGCGGCGTCATTCCGATTATCAATGAAAATGACTCTACATCTGTTGAAGAATTGACATTCGGGGATAATGACATGCTTTCTGCGTTAGTCAGCGGATTGATTCATGCGGACCAGCTCATGATTCTCACTGACATTAACGGACTGTATGATGCCAATCCGAATGAAAATCCTGAGGCGAAACGATTTGATTATCTGCCGGAGATCACGCCTGAATTATTGGGATATGCGGGCTCAGCCGGATCAAAGGTCGGCACCGGCGGTATGAAATCAAAGCTATTAGCCGCTCAAACTGCACTGTCTCTTGGAGTGAAAGTGTTCATTGGAACAGGCAGCGGAGAGCAAAAGCTGGCGGACATATTGGACGGCAGGGGAGACGGCACTTATATCGGAGACAAAGAACTATCCTCGATTAACAACACGAGACAGTGGATTCAGTTCCACTCGCCGATAGCAGGAGAGATCCTCATTGATGCGGGTGCCGAGGAGGCGATGATCCATAACGGAAGCAGCCTACTGCCGGCTGGCGTAGTGGGCGTAAATGGAAGCTTTCCGAAAGGGGCGGTCGTGGAAGTCAGGGGACCGGGCGGCGTGATCGGCAAAGGCCAAACTCATTACTCCTCCGAGGAGATTATGGAGGCCAAAGGCAAACGAAGTAATGAACTTGATTTTGAGAGAACGTTTGAGGTTATTCATAGGAATGACTGGGTCAATTTAAAAGACTAGGAGGCAGAAAAATGAGTGAAGTTTCTGTAAAAGCGAAGCTGGCGAAAGAAGCAGCAGCCGAAATGATCATGAAAACAACGGTCGAGAAGGATGAGGCGCTCAGTCTCATTGCAAACGGACTCCGCAACGAACTGGACTTTCTCTTGTCAGAGAATGCAAAAGACATTAAGAACGGAAAAGAAAATGGTTTAACACCGGATGTCATTGACCGTCTCACGCTGGATGAGAAACGCATTCGTGACATTGCGGACGCGGTAGAGCTCTTAATCGACTTGGCGGACCCGGTCGGCGAATCTCTTGAAACGATTGAAAAGGAAAACGGCCTGTTTATTGAAAAAATCCGTGTGCCGCTCGGTGTTGTCGGAATGATCTATGAAGCGAGGCCGAATGTGACAGTCGACGCGGCGACCCTCTGCTTAAAGACGGGTAACGCGGTTGTCCTGAGGGGGAGCTCCTCAGCCATTCACAGCAATAAAGCACTCGTCAATGTTATTCACAGAGCACTCGAGCAATCAGCACTTCCGATCAACGCTGTGCAGCTGATTGAGGATACGAGCAGAGAGACAGCAAAAGAGCTCTTTACGTTAAATGATGGCTTAGACGTATTGATTCCGCGCGGTGGCAAGAAATTGATCGATCTCGTTGTCAGAGAATCAACAGTGCCTGTATTAGAAACCGGAGCAGGAAACTGCCACATTTTCATTGACGAAACGGCCAAACCGCAAATGGCAGAAAAGGTTGTCGTAAATGCCAAAACGCAGCGCCCTTCCGTATGCAACGCGATTGAATCACTCCTGATCCATAAAGCATGGGCGAAGCAACACGGGAAAGAATTGCTGGCTCAGCTAGAAAACGCAGGAGTTGACATTCGCGGTGATGAATTTGTATGTGAACTTCATCCTTCAAGCAAACAAGCGTCAGAAGAAGATTGGGAAACGGAATTTTTAGCACCAGTCATTAGCGTAAAGACGGTTGAGAACGTCCAAGAAGCTGTGAAGCATATCCAGCAATACGGCACCAATCATTCTGAAGCAATTTTAACTGAAGATGACAAGCACGCGGCTTATTTTCAAACGGCTGTCGATGCTGCAGCTGTCTATCATAATGCGTCAACCCGTTTTACCGATGGATTTGAATTCGGCTACGGAGCCGAAATCGGCATCAGCACGCAAAAGCTTCATGCAAGAGGACCGATGGGACTTCCAGCACTGACTTCTACAAAATTCATTATTAAAGGAACAGGGCAAATCCGCGAATAGCGGGGCAATATTCGATGAAAAAGCTTATCTCTAACGGGATAAGCTTTTTTTGTGCGCAGAAAAATTGACACTGTAAATTAGATTGTGTACAATTTAATTGTATAAAATATATTTAGGGGGATACAAAAATGAGTCAGCCATTATTTACAGCCACTGTTTCAGCGGTAGGAGGAAGAGAAGGAAAGGTGATTTCATCAGACCGCGTTCTCGACCTCGATGTCGCAATGCCGGGGACACCGAGAGCAAAGAAATTAGAAAAAGCGACAAATCCGGAGCAGCTGTTTGCAGCAGGTTACGCAGCTTGCTTTGACAGCGCACTTCAGCTTGTAGCAAGAACAGAACGAATGAAAGTGGAGACAGAGGTTACAGCGCATGTCAGCCTGTTAAAGGATGAAGCAGATCAAGGCTACAAACTGGGTGTGACGCTGCAGGTGAAAGGAAAAGGAGTCAGTGCATCAGAATTACAGGCACTTGTGCAAAAAGCGCACGGCGTCTGCCCGTATTCAAAAGCAACCTCCGGAAATATCGATGTTACGCTTGAAGTAGCTGAATAATAGAAAAAAAGAGGATACCTCGTATAAGGTATCCTCAATTTTTTTGATGAAGTGTTTCCAGCAATGTATATAGAGCGGATTTTAACTGTTTCAGGTCCTCTCCGGACTGATTTGAAAGCCCTAGGATTGTCCCTGGAATGTCAGCCGCTTTTTCTTTTAGTAACTCTCCGTCCTCTGTCAGGCTGATCAACACGGACCGCTCATCCTCTTCAGATCTTTTTCTTGTAATCAAACCCTGCTGTTCCATTCGTTTTAGCATCGGAGTGAGCGTTCCCGAATCTAAATATAGCAGCTCGCCCATTTTTTTGACAGTTAGCGTTTCGTGTTCCCATAACAAAAGCAAAACCAAATATTGAGGGTACGTCACATTTAGCTTTTCAAGCAGCGGCTTGTATTGCTTTGTCATTTCCCGCGAGCTCGCATAAAGCAAAAAACATAGCTGATTCTCCAATTTCATATGGTCAAATTCATTTTCCATCTTGTTCACCAACTCTTTTTGTCATTCGATTCTATTGTATCTGAAAAACTTCACTTTTCCTATTCTCGGCTAACATAGCATGTTTAAAAAGATCAGAAAGGGAAATATAACAACTAGATACAAATAAGGAGGTTGGATAATATGGCACTATTTACAGCAAAAGTAACCGCACGCGGCGGACGGGCAGGACATATTACATCAGATGACGGTGTTCTTGATTTTGATATTGTAATGCCAAATGCCAAAAAAGAAGGACAAACCGGCACAAACCCGGAGCAGCTCTTTGCGGCAGGATACGCTGCTTGCTTCGGCGGCGCGCTCGAACATGTGGCCAAAGAACAAAATATCGAGATTGATTCCGAAATTGAAGGACAGGTCAGCCTCATGAAGGATGAGAGCGACGACGGGTTTAAAATCGGCGTCACACTTGTTGTGAACACAAAAGATTTGGATCGCGACAAGGCGCAAGAGCTTGTCAATGCTGCTCATGAATTCTGTCCTTATTCAAAGGCAACCAGAGGAAATATTGATGTAAAATTAGAATTAAAATAATGAACGGCATCCTGAGGGTTCTCAGGATGTTTTTTTGTGGGGAAGCATGCGGGGCGGGCATGATCTTTTCGAAGTGTGAATACATGTAATATAGGTGAATTCAGACTAGAGAAAAGGTGAGTACATGAAGAGACCAAAGCTGTCAGTATGTATGATTGTGAAAAATGAAGAACGCCATATTGCCCGCTGTTTAGAGAGTGTGCAGCCTATTGCCGATGAAATCATTGTGATTGATACCGGGTCGAACGATCGTACGGAAGACATTTGCACAAGCTTTCATGCCCAGATTTATCGTCATAAATGGGAGCAGGATTTTTCACAGGCGAGAAATGCCAGCCTACAGCATGCCAAAGGTGAGTGGATATTGATCTTGGATGCCGACGAAGAATTAGATCCGGACACAGGCAGCCTATTGCCTTCGCTGCTGACTGACAGCCTGCCATCTCTCGGCTGCATGAAGGTTGTGAGCTATACAGGGAAGGAATGGGATGAAAACGAAGCGTTTGAACAAAGGCAGATCAGGCTGATCCGCAATCAGCAAAACATAACGTTTACGGGAAGGGTTTGCGAAAGGCCTGAGGGAGAAGAAGAAAGCAGTATTTTCTCACTTCCATGTATCATTCACCATTACGGGTATTTAGAGCAGGAGGCACAGCAAAAGCATAAACACAACATGAGCTTATTGAATATGGAATTGCTGACATCCAGTACTGACCCGTCTCTCCTTTATCAGAAAGCAGCTGAGTATGATAGAGGAAACGAACATGATAAAGCCCTCCGGCTGGCAGTGGATTGCATCAAGGAGTATAAAAGAAAAAAGCAAATTCCGCCGCCTGCTATCTATTATTTAAAGTATAAATTATTAATTGACGCAGAACGGTACGAAGAAGCGGAACGGGATATCCATGAAGCGCTGAGACATTATCCGGATTACTGCACGCTTCACTATTATAAAGGAATCATCATGTATCAGCTTAAAAAAGTCAGAGAAGCGATCGCAGCGTTTGAAGCTTGCCTGCAAACCAATAATGAAAACCATCAGTACGTACAGGTGAAGGGGGCAGCCGATTTTAGATCAAGCTGCTGGCTCGGTGTCTGCCATGCTGAATTGCGTCAGCATATGACTGCTGTTTTGTATTTGCAAAAAGCGCTGAAAGCCAACCCGAAGTGCGTACGGGCACAGCGGCTTCTCAGCGAATTAACAAAGGATCAGGCCGCACATGCCTGATCCTTTTAATATTCTTTCTTATTGGCAAAATCCCGCCATGCCTGAAACGGGGATAAATGCTCCTTCAGGGTCACCTGATAAAAAGGTATGTTTCTTTTTTCTGCCGGTTTATCAATTTCTTCATATATGAATGAATCATCAAATCCGGCTTCAGCAGCGTCTGTGTGCTCCGCTGCATAGTAAACGGCTTTCGGCCTGGCCCAGTAGATGGCGCCTAAGCACATGGGACACGGCTCGCAGCTCGCATATAAAATGCAATCATCAAGCTGATAGGTGTCAAGTGCCCGGCAGGCATTTCGAATAGCTGTCACTTCTGCATGGGCAGTCGGGTCATTGCTTGTTGTGACGTTGTTCTGTCCCTCGGCAATAATGGCTCCGTCTTTCACGATAACGGCTCCGAATGGCCCGCCAACTCCCGCATTCACTCCTTCACGAGCAAGATCGACAGCCCGTTTTAAGAACTTTTCATGATTCATCCTAAACCCTCCTGTCAATTGAGTGTTATAAGTATAGCCGAAAAGAAGTGCAAAGAACATTCTCAAAAAAGTGAAAAGCAAACAAAATATTTGGGGGATTTGCTAAGATAAGAGGAGAAAAGAGGAGGGGTGATCATGCTGCATTTATATATTGCTAGGCACGGACAGACTCAATGGAATGTGGAAAAACGGATGCAGGGCTGGCTGGATTCTGATTTAACAGAACTTGGACTGTATAACGCCCGCGCTCTTGGGGAGCGTCTGAAGGATATTGAATTGAATCAGGTATACATCAGCCCGAGCAAGCGGACAGAAGAGACAGCAAAAACCGTACTGGGATCGCGGAGGCTCCCGCTGGTTAAAGATCATATGTTCAGAGAAATGTCACTGGGCTCATGGGAAGGGAAAAAACAAGAAGATATTGAAAGGGACGAACCAGATCTTTTTCATGCTTATTTTCATTATCCCGAAGCTTATCGCCAGCAGGGATGTGAAACGTTTTTTGACTTTGAAAACCGGGTAAGGCTAGCTCTCCAAACTATTTTAGACAGCCATTCTTCCGGTAATGTTCTCTTGGTTACCCATTCTGTCTTTATATTAATGCTGTTAAATATCATAAAGGGAAGACGCGTTCATGACATATGGAATTCTGCTTACATACATGATACATCATTGAGCCTTGTGGAATTTGATGAAAATGGAACAGCCAAAATATTAATAGAAGGGGACGGGAAGCATCGGAAACCGATTTCCGCTTTCTAATAGAAAAAACCATCTGCCAAAGACAGATGGTTTCTATTTTATACAAGCTGTGTCTGCTGAGCTCTTGCCTGTTTTGCGGCTTCAACCATGTTTTTCAATGCGGCAACTGTTTCTTCCTGCTGTCTTGTTTTCAATCCGCAGTCTGGGTTTACCCAGAAGCGGTCAGTCGGACAGACGGCAAGCGCGTCAACGATAATGTTGTACATTTCTTCAGTTGACGGTACACGAGGGCTGTGAATGTCATATACACCAAGGCCTAGCCCTTTCAAATACGGATGGTCTTTTAAATAATCTAAAAATCCTCCGTGGCTTCTGCTGTGTTCGATTGTAATCACATCGGCATCAAGATCATTGATCGTATCGACGATGTCTTCGAAGTTGCTGTAGCACATATGTGTATGAATTTGCGTCTCGTTTTTCACGGAAGAAGTGGTTAATCTGAATGCTTCTGCCGCCCAAGTCAAATACTCATCCCAATCTTGGGTTTTTAATGGAAGGCCTTCGCGCAGCGCCGGTTCATCCACTTGAATAATTTGAATGCCTGCGTCTTCAAGCGCTTTTACTTCTTTGCGAAGGGCAAGCCCGATTTGGAAGGCGATTTCTTTTCTCGAAATGTCGTTTCGAGGGAAAGACCAGTTTAAGATTGTAACAGGACCGGTCAGCATTCCTTTCACATGCTTGGATGTCAGGGACTGTGCATATACCGTGTCTTTCACTGTCATCGGTTCAATGAATTCAACATCTCCGTAAATGACTGGCGGGCGGACACAGCGTGAGCCGTATGATTGAACCCAAGCGTATTTTGTGAAGGCAAAGCCGGCCAGCTTTTCACCAAAGTATTCGACCATATCTGTCCGTTCAAATTCACCGTGCACTAGCACATCAAGATCCAATTCTTCCTGAATATCAATCCATCGTTTTGTTTCCGCATTGATAAAGTCTTGGTACTGTTCATCAGACCACTCATTTTTCCGCCATTTTTGGCGTGCGCTCCGCACTTCAGCAGACTGCGGGAAGCTTCCGATCGTAGTCGTCGGCAAAAGCGGAAGGCCGAGAGAGTCATTTTGCAGGGCTAAACGTTCTTCAAACGGAATCGGGCGTTTGAAGTCTTTATCGGTTAATTGCTCAAGTTCTTTCTTTTGTTCAGAATTTGCGCCTGTTGCAAACTGTTTGAGCGCCTGAATATCCGCTTTCGCCTGCTGAATCTGTTCGCTGATCGCCGCTTTTCCTGATACTAAACCTTCTTTCAAAGCTGTCAGCTCGGCTAGTTTTTCTTTTGCGTAGGATAATCCGTTCAGCAGATCCTTTTCCAAATGCTCATCAGGGTGCTTCGCTACCGGAACATGCAGCAGGCTGCTGGAAGGCTGAATCCACAGTTCATCAACCTTTGCAATGCTGAGAATATCAAGAACGGCATCGAGACGTTCTTCAAGATCCGCTTTCCAAATGTTGCGTCCGTCGATAACGCCGGCTGCCAGCACTTTGTCTGTTGGGAATCCGTGTGTTTTCAGCTGTTCCAGGTTTCTGCCTTTATCGTGAACGAAATCAAGGCCAATTCCCTGTACCGGGTAAGAGATCAGCTCTTCATAAGCATCAACAGAATCAAAATACGTCTGCAAAAGCACATTCAAGGATGAAAGCTCGTTAGTCATGCTTTCAAATAATTCTTTTGCGCCGCGGACATCTTCGGCAGAAGCTGTAACAAGCGCCGGCTCATCGATTTGAACCCATTTTACGCCTTCTTCTTCAAGCTCTTTCAGAAGCTGTACATATAACGGCACAAGGCGTTTTTGGATCGCTTTTGCTTCAGACGGTTCATAGCCTTTAGCAAGCGTGACGAATGTATAAGGGCCGACAATCACAGGTTTTGTTTCAACTCCGTATTCCTGTTTGATCCGGCGGTAATCTGTGAGCTGTTTGTTTCTTGTCAGGCGGAATTCAATGCTCTCGTCATATTCCGGAACGATGTAATGGTAATTTGTATTAAACCATTTTGTCATTTCACTGGATACGGCGTCTTTTATTCCGCGGGCGATAGCAAAGTATGTATCGGTAGCGTCAGTCAAATGTCTGAACCGTTTCGGAATCCAGTTGAAGCTGACTGCTGTGTCGAGTACATGGTCATACTGTGTGAAATCAGAAACAGGCACAACATCAATCTGCTGGTCAATTTGTGTTTTTGCTGCGGATAAAAATAGGTCGTCGATTTGCTTTAAAAACGTATCTTTATCAGTGCTGCCTTTCCAATACGCTTCAAGTGCTTTTTTCCATTCTCTGTTCAGTCCAATTCTCGGGAATCCTACATTCGATGTTTTGATGGTTGTCATTGTTTCTCCTCCTTTATATGTAAAACACTCTCGTTAACCCGCGGATACAGGCCGCTAAGAGGTTTTCTCACAATAAAAAGCCTCTTTCCCATGAGAGAAAGAGGCTTTTCTGCGTAAAACACTGCCTCTCTCATCTCTCAGACACAATCTGATGGAATTAGCACCGTGCCTTATGAGACATCAGTCTCGGCGCGAAAAGCAGTGCGCCCCATTTCACAATGGAATTACGGTCGGTTGCTGTTGGGGTCAAAAGGCCAATCCCTCGCCCAACTCTCGATAAGAGAAAATGTTATTAATTTTTTGAAAAGTTGAATCATTTGTTGGTAATCTTAACAGTAATTCAAATTCGCTGTCAACATAGAATTTGAAATTTCATTTACAATATTTGGTTTATGTTATATAAGAAAAATAATTTTATAGGGTCATCAAATGTGATTGCTCTGCTCTTTCTGCCAGCTCATCAGGAGCAGTTAAATACAGGAATCCATTGCCTGCCAGCGTTTTAGCAATATCAAGCGGAAGAGTCCTGCGGATCAGCTGTGCATAAACCTCAGATTCAGAAAGCTTTCTTTGAAATGATTCTTCTTCATAGCTTTTGATTAAAGCAAGCGCTCCGCTGACATGGGGAGCAGCCATTGAAGTGCCGGTAAGCTTACCGTACTTCTTGTTAGGAAGAGTGGATAAGATATTTTCTCCGGGAGCCACAAGGTCAATCTCTTTATTCGCGTTAGAAAATTCTGATAATTCTCGCGCTACCG
Source organism: Bacillus sp. LR_5 (assembly GCF_042709275.1). Taxonomy (NCBI): domain Bacteria; kingdom Bacillati; phylum Bacillota; class Bacilli; order Caryophanales; family Bacillaceae; genus Bacillus; species Bacillus sp. LR_5. The sequence continues at coordinate 149,366 of NZ_JAVAXX010000002.1, forward strand.
AAACAGATCCAACCGCGATGACTTCATTATAAGCCGCAGGGTAGGAAAGCTCTTCTGTGCGTTCGTCTCCGTCACCCTCATTTCCCGCTGCGCAAACGACAAGCACTCCGTTTTTGACGGCGTTCTTCACTGCTTCTGCCAGCTCTGGCACATCGCTTGGTCCGCCAAGGGACATTGAGATGATATCGACTTTCTGTTCCACCGCGTAGTTAATGCCGTTAATAATCCATTCGTATTGTCCGCTGCCGTTTTCACCGCCAAGAACCTTCACAATCAATAGGCTTGCCTCAGGCGCGACCCCGGTAATGCCGCCGTTTGAATCGTTAGCTGCAATTGTTCCAGCGACGTGTGTGCCATGTCCGTTGTAGTCGGAGATCGCATCTTCCTTGCCGCCGTCATCATCCGTGAAGTTCTTTCCGCCGATGATTTGGTTCTTTAAATCAGGATGGCTTGTGTCGCAGCCCGTATCCAATACAGCAATTTTTAC
>NZ_JAVAXX010000020.1:0-53078 GCF_042709275.1 Bacillus sp. LR_5
AGTATACAGACATGAATTGCTTGAGCAGTTTTTAAGAATCATTGGTGTTGATGAAGAGAAAATATATAACGATGTTGAAGGAATCGAACATCATTTAAGCTGGAACAGCATTGATCGCATCGGGGATCTTGTTCAATACTTTGAAGAAGATGATGCCCGTAAAAAAGATCTGAAATCAATCCAAAAGAAATCAGAACATCATAATCAGTAAAAAGGCGGTCTCAAAGGAGGCCGTCTTTTTTGATGCGCTGCGCCTCGCGTCATTCGTTGGTCTATTTCTTCGCGTGTTTTCTTAAAATGATAGTAAACGATCGGATGAAGGGGGAGAGAATGAGATGTATATTGACGGTGTGTTTTCCGGCGGAGGAGTAAAAGGCATTGCGCTGGCAGGCGCTTATGAAGTGCTTGAGGAAAAAGGCTTCCGCTTTAAAAGGGTTGCGGGTACAAGCGCTGGCGCAATTATTGCCGCTTTCATTGCGTCAGGTTACACCAGTAAGGAAATCCACGCTTTGATTAAAGAAGTGGACGGAGAGAAATTGCTGGACCAGCGATACTCATTTCTCCCCTTAAAGATGCTCCAGTGGGTGTCCATCTACTGGCGTCTCGGCTTATACAAAGGCGACACGATAGAAAAATGGATTGCTGATCTGTTAAGAGCGAAAGGCATAAGGGTTTTCGGTGATTTACAGAAAGGGTCTCTGCGACTGATCGCTTCTGATCTGACAAACGGCACCATGATTGTTTTGCCGGACGATTTGGTCCGTTACGGGTTAAATCCCGATATGTTTCCTGTTGCCAGAGCAGTAAGAATGAGCTGCAGCATTCCGTATTTCTTTGAACCGATAAAATTAAAAACGGACAAAGGCACCGCCACGGTAGTTGACGGAGGGGTGTTAAGCAATTTTCCAATCTGGCTGTTTTCAAAGGAAAGAAAGCGCCCAGTGATCGGTGTAACGCTTGCGCCGCGTGAAAGAGAGCGTCCGAAAAAAAATATCCGCAACGCTTTCGAACTGTTTGGCGCCCTGTTTGAAACGATGAAGGATGCACATGACGCAAGGCATATTGCGTCACGCTATGAACAAAACATCATTTTTCTGCCGGTTGACGACGTAATGGCGACCGATTTTCATTTAACACAACAAAAAAAACTAGCCCTGATTGAGCTAGGTAAAAGACGGACAGAGCAGTTTTTAAAACAGTGGACCTATTAAAAAAGCGCTCTGTTTTTCTTTTTATTTTTTTTCCCTTCTATAACAGTCAGTTGAGTCTGGCTTTTTTTCTTGAGAATCATCGGCTTAGGCTTGCTGGCGCTCGGAACGCTTCGCAGGTGGCTGACACGTCCCTTATGTCCGGCGCGGTGCTTTGCTTTTTGTTCTTTCATCCGGCGCCGTGATTGTTTCGCCGCTTTTTTGAATGCTGCTCCTTCGCTGCCCGCATTTCGATTCATTACATATTTCACAATAAAATAAATAATGATACCTGCCACGATGACGGTTACCGCCATTTTTGCCATTTCTCCGGGAGTGGTTACCAACATATAGAGGAAACCGAACGCTCCCAGCGCAATTAATACAGCAATAATAGGTTGTACACGATGATTCATAACTGTCCACCTCCGAAAGTAATAGCAGGGCAACGGATACTAGATGACGTTGTGAGAAGGCTTCTGATTTTGTCCAGACATTTCTTCGAGTCTGAGAAGCTCGTTAAAGCTTTCGATGGCAACTTCAACCTGGTCATCCTTAGGTTCTTTTGTTGTTAACAGCTGAAGCCAGAGGCCCGGGTAGCCAAGGAATTTCAGTCCGGGAATATCACGAACTTTATTTGTCAGCTGCAGAACTTCAAAGGATATGCCGAGTACGACCGGTATCAGTGCAACACGATCTATAACACGCAGCCAAAGCGGATCTGTCGGAACAAGCAAATAGACAAACATGCCGACAATAATCGTAAATAAAATAAAGCTTGATCCGCAGCGGTAATGAAGCCGGGACTGGTTTTGAACATTCTCCACTGTAATTGGCAAATTCTGTTCATAACAGTTTATGACTTTATGTTCGGCTCCATGATATTGAAACACTCTTTTAATGAGCGGCGTCATGGACAAAAAATAAATGTAACCGAGCAGCAAAATCAATTTAAACAGGCTTTCAACCGCAATCTGAGTGATGTCCGATGAAAAAATCGGCCTTGTCAGTTCAGCTAAGAAAACAGGAACCAATGTAAATACGAATTTACTGAACAAAAATGATAAGACGCCGATTACCGCGAGGCTGAGATACATAGACAGCCCGGAGGCTTTTTTTTCTTCCTGCTCAAGTGTCTCGTCTTCAGATGGATCGAGCCCGTAACGTTCGCTTGAAAAATTCAAATGCTTTGTGCCATTTGCGCTCGCTTCAATAATGGCCGCGATCCCCCGTAAAAACGGTATCTTTTTCACGATGTTCAGTTTCGGATTGTGTTTGCGGGGAAGCTTAAAGAAGTCAATGCTTCCATCCGTTCTTCTAATAGCCGTAACGTAATGATGCTTTCCGCCAAACATAACGCCTTCCACAACTGCCTGCCCGCCGTAAGCGGGCGGAATTTTATGTTTTGACATATTATCAACCTGCCTATTTCTTTAGGATTGCTAACCATTTCCTTTCACTCTATTGTACAGGAAACAGCGCTAAACCTCTAGATTGACAGGCTGAAAAATTGTCATAGCCTTGCTTTTTCTACATGCATTATACCCGTTATTTTCAAATTTTACTCGCTGCTGCCAAAAAGTGTGAGCTTTTTTATTGACATTTTATTTTTTGGGCACACTTTAACTGGAGGTGCCATGATGACAAGCGAAAAAGATACAGAACAAGATCAACAATTGAATGAGAAGCAAGGACCGCCTGTTCCGATGGCCGGAAGGGTGGCGGCAACAGGTTTTTGCGGAGGCGTATTATGGAGTTTCATTGCTTATATAGCGTATTTATTTCATTTTTCCGAAATCAGTCCGAATATGATTTTGCAGCCATTTGTGCTAGGGGAGTGGAAAAAACATGGACTGGGAACCGTAATCAGCATTATTTTGATCGGAATTCTTTCAATTGGCGCAGCGTTTCTTTATTATCTTCTATTGAAACGTTTAAAAACAATGTGGCCGGGGGTTTTATACGGCTTGCTGCTTTGGCTGATCGTGTTTTTTGTTTTTAATCCGATTTTTCCTGATGTTCGCGCGGTGACCGAACTGAAAGCAGATACAGTTATTACGACCATTTGCATCTATTTGCTTTACGGGCTGTTTGTTGGTTATTCTATTTCATTTGAATACAATGAGCTGAATTCGGAAAAGCTGGCACGTGCGTTGGGAACACATAGAGAATAGTGTATTATCCTTTTGCAGTATGATAAAATGTTCACGAGAAGTGAACATTTTTTACATGAGAAACCCTCGCGAAAAGGAGAGATTCATGTGCCTCATTTTTTAATTTTGAACGGGCCGAATGTCAATCGGCTGGGGAAGCGTGAACCGGAGGTATTCGGCCGCCAGACACTGACCGATATTGAAACAGATCTTTTTCAATTTGCAGAAGCCTTACATATCCAGCTTACTTTCTTTCAGTCTAATCACGAAGGTGATTTGATAGATGCGATACACGAGGCTGAGGAGCAATACGGCGGGATTGTTCTGAACCCTGGAGCCCTGAGTCATTACAGCTATGCGATCAGGGATGCTGTTTCAAGCATCAGTCTTCCTGTGGTTGAGGTGCATTTATCAAACTTATACGCCAGGGAGGAATTCAGGCATCAGTCGGTTATCGCTCCGGTTGCGAAAGGGCAGATTGTCGGTCTTGGAGCTGAAGGCTACAAGCTTGCTGTTCGCTACTTATTAAGCCAGCAAGGGGGAGAATAAAGATGAAGCTAGAGAAAATAAGAAACCTGTTTGAACAGCTGGGGATTGACGGAATGCTGATAACAAGCAGCACAAATGTACGCTATATGACCGGATTTACAGGTTCCGCGGGCTTGGCTGTTATATCAGGTGACAGGGCAGCGTTTATTACTGATTTTCGCTATACAGAGCAGGCAAAGGCTCAGGTAAAGGGCTTTGAGATCATTGAACATGGAGGCAGCTTGATTCAGACCACTGCCGACACGGTTGAAGCGTTCGGCATCAAGCGCCTCGGCTTTGAGCAGAACAGCATGACATACGGCACATACGCCTCGTACAGCGCGGTTATCAGTGAGGCTGAATTAGTGCCTGTGGCTGAATCCGTAGAAAAGTTGCGCTTGATTAAGTCTAGTGAAGAGATTAAGATATTAGAGGAAGCTGCGAAGATTGCAGATGATGCCTTCAGACATATCTTGACGTTTATGAAACCCGGCATTTCTGAAATTGCTGTTGCCAATGAGCTGGAGTTTTATATGAGAAGCCAGGGAGCTGACAGCTCTTCTTTTGATATGATTGTCGCCTCGGGCCTTCGGTCAAGCCTTCCGCACGGTGTGGCCAGTGACAAACTGATTGAAAGTGGAGACCTTGTTACGCTTGATTTCGGCGCTTATTATAAAGGATATTGTTCTGATATTACCCGTACGGTCGCTGTAGGTCAGCCCAGTGATCAATTGAAGGAGATTTATCAGGTCGTATTTGATGCTCAGGCGTTTGGCGTCGCACATATTAAGCCGGGGATGACAGGAAAAGAGGCTGACGCCCTTACAAGGGATCACATTGCTGCAAAAGGCTACGGTGAATATTTCGGCCATTCAACCGGGCACGGGCTCGGCATGGAAGTTCATGAATCGCCGGGATTGTCCGTCAGATCTTCAGCTATCCTTGAACCGGGCATGGTGGTCACAGTGGAGCCGGGCATTTACATACCAGAAACAGGCGGTGTCCGCATAGAAGATGACATCGTGATTACAGAAAACGGCAACAGGACAATCACCCATTCCCCAAAAGAACTTATTATTTTGTGATTGGAATATAGGAGGACATTAAACATGATTTCAGTTAACGATTTCCGTACAGGATTAACAATCGAAGTAGATGGCGGCATTTGGCGCGTCGTTGACTTCCAGCACGTAAAACCTGGTAAAGGCGCGGCGTTTGTCCGCTCTAAACTCCGCAACCTTCGCACTGGCGCGATTCAGGAAAAAACATTCCGCGCTGGTGAAAAAGTAGCGAAAGCGCAAATCGAAACAAAAACAATGCAATACCTATATGCAAACGGAGATCAGCACGTATTTATGGATACTTCTTCTTATGAGCAGCTTGAACTGAGCGCGACTCAAATCGAAGAGGAATTAAAATACCTGCTTGAAAACATGTCTGTGCATATCATGATGTACCAAGATGAAACGCTCGGTATCGAACTTCCAAACACAGTTGAGCTGAAAGTTGTTGAAACTGAACCTGGCATTAAAGGTGATACAGCATCAGGCGGTACAAAACCTGCGAAAACTGAAACAGGCCTTGTTGTAAACGTGCCGTTCTTTGTGAATGAAGGCGACACACTTGTTGTCAATACATCAGACGGTTCTTACGTTTCAAGAGCATAGAAAGAAAAAAGAAGTCTGTTCCCAAATGGGAGCAGGCTTTTTTTGTGCCCAAAAACAGAATCTTTCTTTTATACGAAAATGACAAGACTACTTCCGCAAGCTAGAGCATATCCTATAAAAAAATGGGAGGTTGGGAGAGTGCTATGAAATTTTTACTTGGAAATATCAATTCTACTGTTTTAACAATGGCCGGATTGCGAGTATTATCCTCTATGATTGAACTGACGGCAGCGATTATCATGCTTGTAACAAATGATGTCCGGAAGGCGGTTGTGGTTAACAGCATTCTCGCTATTGTCGGTCCGCTGATTTTTATCATCACCATGACTGTTGGAATCTATCAAATTGCCGGACAGCTGTCGTATGCAAAGCTGATTCTGATTTTTACGGGTGTTGTTTTGATTTTGGCGGGTGTTCATAAATAAAGAGAGGCTTGTCATAAAGTCTGCCTTACATCATACATTTTAAAGAAGCCAATCGGTAGAAAGGAGGAGGCTCTGTTGAATGAAATCGCTGAGGTTCTCCCTGAATCCCTGAAAAACGCCCTTTCTGAAATACCGGAACAACAATGGCTGGAAATCGAAGAAGTCAGAATTCGGGTAAACCGCCCTGTTGAATTGATTCGAAAAGGACAACCTGTTTTTTTGTCCTATGCCGGCACGGTCGAGGATGCCCATCTGATCCTCAGCCGGCTCAGCAACTATAGTATGTATACGCTCGAAGAAGAGCTGAGGAAAGGGTATGTCACGATCAGAGGCGGTCACAGAGTCGGACTGGCAGGCAGAGTCATCACGGAAAACGGAGGTGTGAAAGGCCTCCGTGACATCACATCTTTTAATATACGAATTGCCCGGCAAAAGCTGGGGATTGCGGAGCCGCTGTTTCCATTCTTATATCGAGAAAGCTGGCTGAATACGCTGATTATCGGTCCGCCGCAAACCGGTAAAACAACACTTCTTCGGGATCTTGCGAGACTCTCGAGCACCGGCAAAAACCATATGTTGCCCGTAAAGACAGGAATCGTCGACGAACGGTCAGAAATTGCCGGATGCCTGCGCGGCATTCCGCAGCATCAATTTGGACAGAGGATTGACGTATTAGACGCCTGTCCAAAGGCTGAGGGGCTGATGATGATGATTCGATCCATGAGCCCTGAGGTGATCATTGTCGATGAAATCGGGCGCATTGAAGATACAGATGCACTTCTTGAGGCGCTGCATGCAGGTGTTTCAGTAATCGTCTCGGCGCATGGCTGGAGCCTATCCGACCTGATGAAGCGTCCTTCATTGAAGCGTTTGTGGGAAGAAAGAGCCTTTGACCGCTATTTGGAATTATCGAGAGCAAAGGGACCGGGCACAGTAAGCCGAATTTATGACAAAGACGGAAATGTGTTGTCTGGGACGATGGGCGTGAAGACATGCTGAAGCTGCTGGGTGCTGTATTCATTGTGGTGGCGACAACATGGACAGGTTTTGAGATGGCGAAGATTTACACAGAACGGCCGCGGCAAATCCGCCAGCTGCGTGCGGCGCTCCAATCCCTCGAGGCTGAAATCATGTACGGCCATACACCGCTTCATATTGCTTCACAGCAGATTGCCAAGCAGCTGGCACAGCCTGTTTCAGCTCTTTTTATCACGTTCAGTGATCAGCTGGACAAAGGAAGTGATTCTGCGAAAACGGCGTGGGAGCAAAGCTTAAAGAAGGTGTGGGACACCATGTCTTTGAAAAAAAGCGAATATGAAGTGCTGAAGCAATTTGGTGAGACGCTCGGGATTCATGATCGAATCTCGCAGCAAAAGCACATCAAGCTGGCGCTGACACATTTGGAAGCCTCGGAAGCGGATGCTGAGCAGGCACAAGCGAAAAATGAAAAAATGATAAAAAGTTTGGGCTTTTTAGCGGGCTTGTTACTCATTCTTCTATTGATGTAAACGTGAGGGGAGCAAAAATAAAATGGGAGTAGACGTGAATGTCATATTTCAAATCGCCGGAGTGGGAATCGTGGTTGCATTTTTACACACGATTTTGGATCAGATGGGCAAAAAAGAATACGCCCAGTGGGTGACGCTGTTAGGTTTTATCTATATTTTATTTATGGTCGCAACGATTGTAGATGACCTTTTTAAAAAGATAAAAGCTGTGTTTTTATTCCAAGGATAGGGGGGCTTGCAGATTGACATTGTTCAAATTGTAGGTTTAGGGCTGATCGCCACCTTCCTTTCTTTGATTGTAAAAGAACAAAAGCCGACTTTTGCGTTTTTAATCGTCGTGTTTGCCGGATGTGCCATTTTTCTTTATTTGGTAGACCAAATCTACGACATTATTCGAATGATAGAGAAAATCGCGATTAATGCAAACGTCAACATGGTCTATGTTGAAACCATTTTAAAGATTATCGGAATTGCCTATATTGCTGAATTCGGGGCGCAGCTCACAAAAGATGCCGGACAAGGGGCCATCGCCTCGAAAATAGAATTGGCGGGGAAAATTTTAATTCTCGTTATGGCTGTGCCTATTTTAACCGTCATTATCGAAACGATTCTCGGACTTATACCTTCTATGTCATAACCGAAAGGAGGCGGTAGATTGAAGCGTTTTCAATGGGCTTTGCTTCTGGCCGTGCTGATCATAGCAGGCCGTGCAGACATTGTACAAGCAGCCGGTGACGCCGAACAAACGGAAGACCATGCTGAAACGGCTGAGCAATTAGCGGAAAGGACAGCGGCCTCGCTTGAAACAGACAAGATTAGTGAATTTTGGAATGACATTATGACAGAGTACGGCGGACTGCTGCCGGAAAGTCAAAAAGGCAGCATAATTGAGTTTATCAATGGCGATAAATCATTTTCACCGCAAGAATGGCTGAAAGCTCTCTTTTCTTATTTGTTTCATGAAGTGCTTGCCAACGGAAAGCTATTGGGCACATTGATTTTGCTCACGATATTTTGCGTTATCCTGCAGCTTCTGCAAAATGCATTTCAACAAAGCACCGTCAGTAAGGTCGCTTACTCAATTGTGTACATGGTGCTGATTATCCTTGCGCTAAACAGTTTTCATGTGGCAATCAATTATGCGACAGAGGCCATTCAGACGATGACCAGCTTTATCCTGGCGCTCATTCCGCTCCTCTTAGCGCTTTTGGCTTCCTCAGGCGGAGCTGTATCTGCAGCCTTCTTTCATCCTGTTATCCTCTTTCTGATGAACACGAGCGGTCTTTTGATTCAGAATATTGTCATGCCGCTCATTTTCTTATCAGCGATTCTGAGCATTGTCAGCACAATGACCGAACAATATAAAGTAACGCAGCTGGCCAACCTGCTCAGAAATATCGCCATCGGGGCGCTCGCCGTCTTTCTCACCATTTTTCTCGGTGTCATCTCTGTTCAGGGAGCCTCAGCTGCAGTGACAGACGGCATTACGCTCAGGACGGCTAAATTTATAACCGGAAACTTTATTCCTGTGCTTGGCCGAATGTTTACAGACGCGACAGATACAGTGATCAGCGCTTCCTTACTGCTGAAAAATACAGTAGGGATTCTCGGAGTCGCTATTTTGATCTGTATTGCGGCTTTTCCGGCAATCAAAGTGCTTTCCCTCGCTTTTATTTATAAGCTGGCAGCCGCGATTCTTCAGCCGCTTGGAGGCGGGCCCGTCATAACCTGCCTCGATGTCATCAGCAAAAGCGTCATTTATATTTTTGCAGCTCTCGCCATTGTGTCTCTCATGTTTTTTTTAAGCCTTACCGTCATAATCACAGCCGGAAACCTCACGATGATGATGAAATAAAGGAGGCTGGCGGATGAGTTTTTTAACTGAATGGCTTACCACCATCGTGTTGTTTATCCTATTTGCAATTGTGATTGATATGCTGCTGCCAAGCTCTAGCATGCAAAAGTACGCAAAAATGGTAGTCAGCCTGCTCTTAATTGTCGTCATGCTCACGCCGATTTTTAAGCTTTTCAACACAGACCCTGCAGTCATCTTTGAATATCTTACAAAAAACGGGCAGTCAGAGTCTGCCGACATAAAAAATCAAATCAATTCAAAAAAAATAGAAATACAAGCTTCCCAGCGTGCATATATTTTAGAAGAAATGGCTGTCCAACTAAAAAAGAAAGCGGAGGAGAGATTCAGTCATGATGAATACAAAGTAGGCAACATCAAACTCACGGCAGGAGAAAAGGTAGATTCAGAAGAGGATATTCAAACAATCAGCGTGTATATGGCCCCGTCTTCTGAAAAAACGGTCCAAACGGTCGCGCCGGTCCACATTGATACAGATCATGCATACGTAACGAAAGAAGCAGCCGAACAAAAAGAAGCCAAACAGATCCAGTCACAGCTCGCGGACATTTGGGAAATCGGAAGTGAGAAAATTACGGTTTATATGGAAGGCGGGGAGAGTGTCGGCAATGAATAAAAACGGATTATGGAATGTATTGAAAAAGCAGTTTCTTCCGGGGCAAACGAAGGACGGTGAAAAGCCGAAGCTGACCAAATATCATTACTTTCTGTTCGTTTTTGTTCTCGGAGTTTCCTTTATGCTTGTCAGCCAGCTGTTTTCTTCACCTGAGAAAACAGAAAACGCCAAAACGATAACGCCAGTATCATCACAAGATACCAAAGACAGCAAAGAGAAAACAGCCGAAGTGTTTAAAGCCTCAAAATCTGATGAACCTAAGGACTCGATCGATGATTATGAAAAAGAATACGAAAATCAGCTGAAAGAAATTCTTGAAACGATCATAGGTGTGGACGATGTCTCTGTAGTCGTGAATGTTGATGCAACGTCGCTGAAAGTATACGAAAAAAACAAATCAAACAAAAATACAACCACTGAAGAAACAGACAAAGAAGGCGGAACAAGAAGCGTTACAGACCAGACATCAGAAGAAGAAATCGTCATGATCAAAAACGGCGATAAGGAAACACCAGTCGTCGTCCAAACGAAAAAGCCTGATATACGCGGTGTACTCGTTGTTGCTCAAGGAGTGGACAACGTTCAAATAAAACAAACCATTATTGAAGCGGTGACACGGGTCCTGGATGTTCCAAGCCACCGGGTTGCGGTTGCCCCTAAAAAAATAAAGGAGGATTCATAAATGCTCAAAAAACAAACCGTTTGGCTATTAACAATGCTCAGTCTTGTCGTGGTGTTAAGCGTCTACTATATCATGTCGCCGGAAAGCAAAAATGCCGTGCAAATGCAAAGTGAAAAAAGCGCGTCTGACAGTGGAGAGGTCGCAACTGAAAAAGCTCCTCCCAAGCAAGACACAAAGGAAAAAAACGGTACAGAAACTGAAACAGAAAAAGAGGATGGAACAAAGGGCACAAAAGATTCATCAGCAGACAAGGAGACATCCGCTGAAGCTAGTGAAAAAGGAACTGTTGTAACAGAAACAGCCGATGATGATCTGTTCACGACGTACCGTCTTGATTTAGAAGATGCCAGAAGCAAAGAAAGAGAAGAACTGAATGCCATTGTGTCAAGCGATGATGCAACAGCAAAGGAAAAGAGCGAAGCATATGATAAAATGACGGCTCTCAGTGAAGTGGAAGGAACAGAAAAACAGCTGGAAACGCTTATTAAAACACAAGGCTACGAAGACGCGCTCGTCAATGCTGAAGGAGATAAAATCAACATTACAGTCAAATCAGACAAACACTCCAAATCGAAGGCGACAGCCATTATAGACCTTGTGGCAAAAGAAATCAAAACAATGAAAGACGTCGCTGTCACATTTGAACCATCCAAGTAAAAAAGAGGAAAAACACGCCCGCTTAAACAGCGGGCTTTTTGGCGTGCCAATCATATTAGAGTTGAATTCAAAAGTCCGCTCCTGTAAGATGAACATAGTATGTACTTTTAGTAGTAACCTATAAAAAAGAAATTTCATACATAGGAGTGCGATTGAATGTTAAATATTAAAGAAATCCACGAGCTGATTAAAGCAATTGACGAGTCTACAATTGACGAATTCGTATATGAAAATGAAGGTGTATCCTTAAAACTGAAAAAACATGAAGCAGGCACTGTTCAAGTCATGCAGCAGGCGCCGGCAGCACCTGTACAGGCACAGGCTCCGCAGGCAGTTCAGCCGCAAGCGCAGCAAGCAGCGCCGGCACCTGCCCAAGAAGAAACTAAGCAAGATGAGAATCTGCATAAAATCACTTCACCAATGGTAGGAACATTTTATGCATCTTCATCTCCGGAAGCTGGCCCGTATGTAACGGCTGGTTCAAAAGTAAATGAAAACACAGTTGTCTGCATTGTAGAAGCGATGAAGCTTTTCAACGAAATCGAAGCGGAAGTAAAAGGCGAAATCGTTGAAGTATTAGTAGAAAACGGCCAGCTGGTCGAATACGGACAACCTCTATTTCTTGTAAAAGCAGAGTAAGGAGACTTAACATGATTAAAAAGCTATTGATCGCCAACCGAGGAGAAATTGCTGTCAGAATCATCAGAGCCTGCAAAGAGCTCGGAATTGAGACTGTCGCTGTTTATTCAGAAGCTGATAAAGATGCCCTTCATGTTCAAATGGCCGATGAAGCTTTTTGTATCGGTCCGAAAGCATCAAAAGACAGCTATTTAAACGTTACAAATATTGTGAGTGTTGCGAAGCTGACAGGCACGGATGCTATTCACCCGGGATATGGGTTTTTAGCTGAAAATGCTGATTTCGCGGAATTATGTGAAGAAGTTAACGTCACATTTGTCGGCCCGAGCGCTGACGCCATTTCAAAAATGGGAACAAAAGACGTTGCGCGGGAAACGATGAAACAGGCCGGCGTGCCGATCGTACCGGGTTCACAAGGAATTATAGAAAATGTGGAAGAAGCGGTTTCACTTGCTAATGAAATTGGGTATCCTGTAATTATAAAAGCCACAGCAGGCGGAGGCGGAAAAGGAATCAGGGTTGCCCGCACCGAAGAGGAACTGATTAACGGCATTAAGATTACCCAGCAGGAAGCTGCAACTGCATTTGGAAATCCAGGTGTTTACATCGAAAAATACATAGAGGATTTTCGTCATGTTGAGATCCAAGTGCTTGCCGATAACTACGGAAATACCATCCATTTAGGGGAACGCGACTGCTCGATCCAAAGACGCCTGCAAAAGCTTTTGGAAGAATCACCATCTCCTGCGCTTGATTCAGAAATTAGGGAGCAGATGGGCGATGCAGCGGTAAAGGCTGCAAAAGCGGTTGGCTATACAGGTGCTGGAACAGTTGAATTTATATATGACTACAATGAACAGCGCTATTACTTCATGGAAATGAACACGAGAATTCAGGTAGAGCACCCAGTCACAGAAATGGTGACGGGAACTGACCTGATTAAGGAACAAATCAAAGTGGCATCAGGAATGGAACTGAGCCTCAAGCAAGAAGATGTTGAATTTGAAGGCTGGGCCATCGAATGCCGAATCAACGCAGAAAATCCAAGTAAAAATTTCATGCCGTCACCTGGTGAAATTAAAATGTACCTGCCTCCTGGCGGTCTTGGTGTCCGTATCGATTCAGCTGCGTACCCGGGCTACTCCATCCCTCCGTACTATGACAGCATGATTGCAAAAGTGATCACATACGGAAAAACGAGAGATGAAGCGATTGCCCGCATGAAGCGCGCATTGAGCGAATTTGTCATCGAAGGCATTGAGACAACAATCCCGTTCCACTTAAAACTGCTTGAACACGAAACATTTGTTGGCGGAGAGTTTAATACGAAATTTTTAGAAACATATGATGTAATGGGCTCATAATTTTTACGGAGGTGAATTGAATGAAAGACAACAGCTTGCTTAAAATGGATCAAGAAGATACGCATTTGGGTAAGGTTGAGATTGCCCCGGAAGTCATTGAGGTCATTGCCGGCATTGCAGCTTCAGAAGTTGACGGTGTTGCCGAAATGCGCGGAAACTTTGCGACAGGCGTCGTCGAACGCTTCGGTAAAGTGAATCATGGCAAAGGTGTCAAAGTCGATCTGGCGGATGATGGAATTACGATCGATGTATACTGTGTCGTTACATTTGGTGTTTCGATTCCGAAAGTTGCAGCGTCCGTTCAGGAAAACATTCGTCAAACCTTATTAAATATGACGTCTCTTTCGATTAATGAAATCAATATTCACATCGTCGGCATTCAATTTGACACAAAAGCCCAGGAAGTCCAAATCGACGAAGAAATGTAAATGGCTTAACACGAAACCAAGGGGAGGGCGGCCCTTTGGTTTTTTTACACGTTACCCTTTATTTCAAAGCATGAAGAAAGCCGGCTCAAGGCAGCCGAGTTTCTTCATGATCGTGAAATCCGAATGATCATATTAAGGTACATGAAAATATTCGGTAATAGGGTGAAAAAACCTTGATTTCAATATGCGGATACGAAAAAAATATGTTATGATCTCTTTGTGGCTTAACGACAAGCGGATAAAGAGGATCAAAGGAGAAAGAAAATGAAAAGAAGAACAGCAAGAGAAAAAGCTTTGCAGGCACTATTTCAAATTGATGTCAGCGATATTGCAGTGAATGAAGCCATAGAACACGCACTGGATGAAGAAAAAACAGATCCATTCTTTGAACAGCTTGTACACGGGGTATTGGAACATCAAGTCCAGCTGGATGAAATGATCTCCAAGCATCTGGTGAATTGGAAGCTTGATCGGATTGCCAATGTTGACCGCGCGATTTTGCGTCTGGCAGCTTACGAAATGGCATATGCCGAAGACATTCCGGTGAATGTCTCCATGAACGAAGCGATTGAGCTGGCAAAACGGTTTGGTGATGACAAAGCGACAAAATTTGTAAACGGGGTTCTTTCTAACATTAAATCTGATATTGACCAATCATAGGAGGAAAGAAAATGACTGCAACAATCATCGACGGAAAAGAAACGGCTAGAGAAAAACGCGAACAATTGGCAAAAGAGGTAGAAGAGCTTAAAAAGCAAGGGGTCACCCCCGGACTGGCGGTTATTTTGATTGGAGATGATCCTGCTTCTCACTCTTACGTGCGAGGAAAGAAAAAAGCGGCTGAAACAATGGGAATGAATTTCAAGCTTGATCAATTTGACAGCAGCCTCACAGAAGCTGAACTGCTTTCCATTATCGATCAATACAATCAAGACCCTGAGTTTCACGGCATTCTCGTTCAGCTTCCGCTTCCAGACCATATTTCTGAAAAAGCGGTGATCGAACGTATCTCTCCTGATAAAGATGTAGACGGTTTTCATCCGTTAAACGTAGGGAAAATGCTGCTTGGCGAAGATACGTTTCTTCCTTGCACGCCTCACGGAATTGTTGAGCTTTTGAAGAAAACCAATATCGACCTTTCCGGTAAAGAGGTTGTTGTAGTCGGCCGAAGCAATATTGTCGGCAAACCTGTCGGCCAGCTTTTATTAAATGAAAACGCGACAGTTACTTACTGTCATTCAAAAACAGAAAATATGACCGAACATACGAAAAAAGCGGACATCCTGGTGGTCGCAGTCGGCAGAGCCAACTTCATCAGTGCAGACCAGATCAAAGAAGGCGCTGTTGTCATTGACGTAGGCGTTAACCGTCTGGAAAGCGGAAAGCTTTGCGGAGATGTTGAATTTGAAGGGGCAAAGGAAAAAGCATCCTTCATCACGCCGGTTCCGGGCGGAGTAGGTCCGATGACCATCACGATGCTTGCGCATAATACTGTTAAATCTGCGAAACGTACGTTATCATAGATAATTGGAGATATTCACAGGCGGGGCGTTTTGCCCGCCGTGAATATGAGCACGATACCCGCTTCTTCAGGCTCCTAAAGCCAGGGCGGGTTTTCTTTAGTTATGGTGCAGGAATGCTTATGAGAGGAGTTTGAGACATGGGTGAAACAGCGTTTGTTACCGTCTCAGCGCTGACAAAGTATATAAAACGAAAATTCGATGTAGATCCTCACCTTGAAAATATTTGGATTAAAGGCGAATTATCGAATGTAAAAATACACACAAGAGGCCACATTTATTTCACATTGAAAGACGAAAACGCCAGAATGCAGTCGGTGATGTTCGCGAGACAGAGCGAGCGTCTGCCTTTTAAACCTGAAAACGGCATGAAGGTGCTGGTCAGAGGCGGAATTTCCGTATATGAACCGAGCGGAAACTACCAATTATATGCCAAAGAAATGCAGCCTGACGGGGTCGGAGCACTTTATTTAGCGTACGAAGAGTTAAAAAAGAAGCTTGCCGGAGAAGGTTTATTTGACGACCGCTACAAAAAACAAATCCCCGCATTTCCAGCCACAATCGGGGTTGTGACATCTCCGACGGGTGCCGCTGTTAGAGACGTCATTACAACTCTCAAAAGAAGATATCCCCTTGTAAAAGTCATTGTTCTTCCAGCGCTCGTACAAGGCGAAAATGCAAGCAGATCCATCGTTAGCCGCATTGAAGAGGCAAATGAAAAAGAGATGTGCGACGTATTAATTGTCGGGAGAGGCGGCGGTTCGATAGAAGAACTGTGGGCATTTAATGAAGAAATTGTAGCACGTGCGATCTTTGCTTCTAACATTCCGATTATATCGGCTGTCGGGCATGAGACCGACTTTACGATCAGTGATTTTGTCGCTGATATTAGAGCTGCGACACCGACAGGAGCAGCTGAGATTGCCGTACCGCATACCACTGATTTAATCGAACGGACAAAAACAGCGGAAGTCAGAATGACAAGAGCGATGCAGCAGCATCTCGGTCAGAAAAAAGAACGGATTCAAACGCTGCAATCCTCGTATGCCTTTCGTTTTCCAAAGCGTTTGTATGTGCAAAAAGAGCAGCAGTTTGACCTTGCCTATCAGCAGTTTCAAGCACAGCTTACCGCTCTTTTAGATCGAAAAAACAGACAGCTGGAGCGTGAAACGTACAGATTAGAGGCGCTGCATCCACATGAACAGCTGAAGCAAGCGAGAACACGATATGAGGAACAAACAAATCAGCTGAGAAAAAATATGAATATCCAAATGAAGCAGCTGCATTCCCAATTTCAAACTGTTCTTGGCAAGCTGAATGCGTTAAGTCCTCTTCAAGTGATGGAAAGAGGATACAGCTTGGCTTATAAAGAAGACGAACTCATTAAAAGTGTCAGTCAAATAGAAGAGAAGGACCAGCTTGAGGTCAAGCTGAAGGATGGCGTGCTGACCTGTGAAGTATTAGAAAAGAGAGGGGAAGAAAAATGACAGACGTGAAAAAAAATGAAAACATGACATTTGAAGAAGCGATGAAAGGGCTTGAGAGCATTGTGTCAAAGCTTGAAGAGGGTGATGTGCCTTTAGAGCAAGCGATTAACTATTTCCAAGAAGGCATGGCTCTTTCAAAAATGTGTCACGAAAAGCTGCAAAAAGTCGAAAAACAAATGGACTTCATTTTAAAAGAAGACGGCGAACTGGCACCTTTCAGTGTTCAGGAGGAAGACGAAGGTGACAAATAAATTAACGAGCTTTCTGGCGGAGCGGAAAAAAACGATTGAAAATCAGCTTTCTGTCTATACAGAAAAGCTCGATATGCCGGACTCATTAAAAAAATCTATGCTGTATTCCCTTGAGGCTGGCGGAAAGCGGCTGCGTCCTCTCATTGTACTAGCCGTTTTAAACGCATACGGGAAAAGTGAAAAGGACGGCATTCCGGTCGGGTGTGCTGTCGAAATGATTCACACGTATTCATTGATTCATGATGACCTTCCTTGTATGGATGATGACGATTTGCGCCGCGGGAAGCCGACAAACCATAAAGTGTTCGGTGAAGCGACAGCAGTATTAGCGGGTGACGGGCTCCTGACGGAAAGCTTTAAGCTGATCACCTCCCACGTGTCAGACGAGGTGTCAGCAGAAAAGCGCCTTCGGCTTGTGAATGAGCTGATTTCAGCGGCAGGCACTGAAGGCATGGTCGGGGGACAAGTAGCTGATATGGAAGCGGAAAACCGCCAAGTCACGCTTGAAGAACTCGAATCCATTCATGAACGGAAAACCGCCAAGCTCCTCGGTTTTTGCGTAATCGCCGGTGCTATTTTGGCGGATGCGCCTGAGGAAGATATCGAAACGCTGCGTACCTTCAGCAGCCACATTGGAATCGGTTTTCAAATCAGAGACGATATTTTAGATTTAGAAGGCAGTGAAGAGAAAATCGGCAAACGTGTCGGCTCGGATACAACAAACGAAAAATCGACTTACCCGTCACTTCTTTCACTGGAAGGGGCCAAACATAAATTGGATGTTCACATAAAAGAGGCGAAGCGTTTGATCGGCGGACTCTCTCTTCAAAAAGACCTTTTATATGAGCTTTGTGATTTAATTGCGGCAAGAGATCACTAAACCGATCCTAATTTGAAGCGGCTGCACGAGATATGGTAAAATGTAAGCAGTTTATATGAAAAATGAAAAGGAAAAGCGCGTTTGTCTTTTTTTATGTCTGAGATCTGGCTGTTGTCCAGCTCGACATGCAGAAGACATGTATCATTGCAGAAATTCATGCTGAAAGTGAGTTGATCCGCTTTGGATCTTTTATCAATACAGGACCCGTCGTTTTTAAAAAACATGTCCATTGATGAATTAGAGAAATTAAGTGATGAAATCCGTCAATTTTTAATTACAACTTTATCCGCTTCCGGCGGCCACATCGGCCCAAACTTAGGTGTCGTAGAGCTTACTGTTGCGCTGCATAAGGAATTTAACAGCCCAAAAGACAAATTTTTGTGGGATGTAGGCCACCAGTCGTATGTCCATAAGCTGCTGACAGGACGCGGAAAAGAATTTGCGACGCTTCGCCAATACAAAGGGCTTTGCGGATTTCCAAAGCGGAGTGAAAGCGAGCATGATGTTTGGGAAACCGGGCACAGCTCAACTTCTCTGTCAGGCGCGATGGGAATGGCAGCTGCACGTGATATTAAAGGAACGGATGAATTTATTATTCCGATTATTGGTGATGGCGCGCTGACCGGCGGAATGGCGCTTGAAGCCTTGAACCACATCGGCGACGAGAAAAAAGACATGATTGTCATCCTAAATGATAATGAAATGAGTATTGCACCGAATGTCGGTGCCATTCATTCTATGCTCGGAAGGCTGCGCACTGCCGGGAAGTACCAGTGGGTCAAAGATGAGCTCGAATACTTGTTTAAAAAGATTCCGGCAGTTGGAGGCAAACTTGCCGCCACGGCGGAACGGATCAAAGACAGCCTGAAATATATGCTCGTCTCCGGAATGTTTTTTGAGGAGCTTGGTTTTACGTATTTAGGCCCGGTGGACGGACATTCTTATCATGAGCTGATTGAGAATCTTCAATACGCCAAAAAAACGAAAGGCCCTGTTCTCCTGCATGTCATCACGAAAAAAGGGAAGGGGTATAAACCGGCTGAGACCGATACGATTGGAACATGGCACGGTACCGGACCATATAAAATCAATACCGGTGACTTTGTAAAACCGAAAGCAGCAGCTCCTTCATGGAGCGGCCTTGTCAGCGGCACTGTGCAGCGAATGGCGCGCGAGGACGGACGCATTGTAGCCATTACGCCGGCTATGCCTGTCGGCTCAAAGCTAGAAGGCTTCGCAAAGGAATTCCCTGACCGAATGTTCGACGTAGGAATCGCAGAACAGCATGCCGCAACGATGGCTGCAGCAATGGCAATGCAGGGGATGAAGCCGTTTTTGGCGATTTATTCAACCTTCCTGCAAAGGGCATATGATCAAGTGGTTCATGACATTTGCCGCCAAAACGCCAATGTGTTTATTGGAATTGACCGTGCAGGACTCGTAGGTGCTGACGGTGAGACACATCAAGGTGTGTTTGATATTGCGTTTATGCGCCACATTCCAAACATCGTCTTAATGATGCCGAAAGATGAAAATGAAGGACAGCATATGGTTCATACAGCACTCAGCTATGACGAAGGCCCGATTGCGATGCGTTTTCCGCGCGGAAACGGACTCGGCGTAAAAATGGATGAACAGCTGAAAACGATTCCGATCGGTACGTGGGAGGTGCTGCGTCCGGGGAATGATGCTGTCATCTTAACATTTGGAACAACAATCGAAATGGCGCTTGAAGCAGCTGAAGAGCTGCAAAAAGAAGGCCTCTCCGTGCGCGTTGTAAATGCGCGTTTTATTAAGCCGATTGATGAAAAGATGATGAAGGGTATCCTAAAAGAAGGCTTGCCAATTTTAACGATTGAAGAAGCGGTCTTAGAAGGCGGTTTCGGAAGCTCGATTTTAGAATTCGCTCATGATCAAGGTGAATATCTTACACCGATCGACAGAATGGGTATCCCTGATCGGTTTATCGAACACGGAAGCGTAACGGCGCTTCTTGAAGAGATTGGACTAACAAAACAGCAGGTGGCAAACCGTATTAGATTACTGATGCCTCCAAAGACACACAAAGGAATTGGATCATGACGTCAAAGAAAGAACGATTAGATGTATTACTAGTAGAAAGAGGGCTGGCGGAAACGCGGGAAAAAGCCAAGAGAGCCATTATGGCAGGGATCGTCTATTCAAACGAAAACCGCTTGGACAAACCTGGGGAAAAGATTGACCGCGACCTTCCGTTAACCGTCAAAGGAAACCCGTTGAGATATGTGAGCAGAGGCGGCTTAAAGCTTGAAAAAGCGCTGAAGGAGTTTCCTGTCTCAGTTAAGGATAAAATCATGATTGATATTGGCTCCTCCACCGGCGGCTTTACGGACTGCGCTCTGCAAAACGGAGCTAAACAGTCATACGCGGTGGATGTAGGCTACAATCAGCTTGCGTGGAAGCTCAGACAGGATGAACGTGTCGTCGTGATGGAACGGACAAACTTCCGTTACGCGACACCGGCAGACTTTACAAAGGGCATGCCGGAGTTTGCCACAATTGATGTGTCCTTTATTTCACTGCGGCTCATCCTGCCTGTCCTCAAGACATTGCTTGTACCGGGCAGTGACTGCATGGCTCTTGTTAAGCCGCAGTTTGAAGCGGGACGGGAATCCGTCGGCAAAAAAGGGATTGTCAGAGATCCTAAAGTGCATGTGGATGTTCTCAAGCGAATGAATAGTTTCTCTGCGGCTGAAGGCTATATTTGCAAAGGCCTGTCATTTTCTCCAATTACGGGAGGAGACGGAAATATTGAATTTCTCCTTCATTTGCATTGGCCGGGAGAGGGACAGGAAGGACAAGAGCTGCCGGAAGAAGAGATCATCCGCGTTGTAGAAGAGGCACATAAGACGTTAAAAGAAAAAAAAGCAGATGTACCGGAATAATAGGGCGCTATTATTCCTTTTTTCTGCATTCATGTACAATTTGCAGAGAATCATATAACATAAAAGAACAGATAAGCTGGAAATAGAGGTGCTTACATGAACAAAGGCCAGAGGCATATTAAAATCAGAGAGATCATTACAAGCAATGAAATCGAAACGCAGGATGAATTGGTCGACATGCTGAAGCAGGATGGATACAAAGTAACACAAGCCACGGTTTCACGGGATATCAAAGAACTTCACCTTGTGAAAGTGCCTACGAATAACGGCTCTTACAAATACAGTCTTCCGGCAGACCAGCGTTTCAATCCGTTGTCCAAGCTGAAGCGGGCATTGATGGACGCATTTGTGAAAATAGACTCAGCAAGCCATATGATTGTGCTGAAAACGATGCCGGGAAACGCCCAGGCAATCGGAGCGCTGATGGACAATTTGGACTGGGATGAAATTATGGGGACCATTTGCGGAGATGACACGATTTTAATTATTTGCCGGACTCCTGAAGATACAGACGGCGTAAAAAACAGGCTGCTTGAGCTGCTGTAACAGAAATCTAACAAAGATAAGAGGTGTAATGCTGTTTGTTAGCTGAACTATCGATTAAAAACTTTGCCATTATTGAGGAACTGACGGTTTCTTTTGAACGAGGGCTCACGGTTTTAACAGGAGAAACCGGAGCCGGCAAATCCATCATCATAGACGCCATTTCTCTTTTAGTCGGAGGCCGCGGATCATCTGAATTTGTCAGATATGGAGAGACAAAAGCCGAGCTTGAAGGGCTGTTTCTATTGGAGAGCGGCCACCCCGTTTTTGACGTATGCACTGAGCAGGGAATCGACGTTTCAGACGAAATGATCGTCATGAGAAGGGATATCAGCACGAGCGGAAAAAGCGTTTGCCGTGTTAATGGCAAGCTTGTCACGATTGCTTCGTTAAGAGAGATCGGCAGGCTTTTATTAGATATTCACGGGCAGCACGATAACCAGCTGTTAATGGAGGACGAAAATCATCTCCAGCTTTTGGACAAGTTTGCCGGAGCCGAAGTAGAAAGCGCGCTTCAAGCATATCAGGAAGGGTACCATCGGTATATGAAGCTGCTTAAAAAGCTAAAACAGCTTTCTGAAAGCGAACAGGAAATGGCCCACCGCCTGGACCTTATTCAATTTCAGCTCGAAGAAATCGAATCGGCAAAGCTCGAGCTTAATGAAGATGAACAGCTCCAAGAAGAGCGCCAGCAAATTTCAAACTTTGAGAAGATCTATGAATCGCTGCAAAATGCATATAACGCGCTTCGCAGTGAGCAGGGCGGACTGGACTGGGTCGGAATGGCATCAGCGCAGCTCGAAGATATATCCGATATTAACGAACCGCTGAAAAAACTGTCTGAAAGTGTGTCGAACTCTTACTATCTGCTGGAGGACGCTACATTTCAGATGAGAAATATGCTGGATGAGCTTGAATATGACCCGGAACGCCTGAATTATATTGAGACGCGTCTTAATGAAATCAAACAGCTGAAACGAAAATACGGTGCAACTGTTGAGGAGATTTTGGAATACGCCTCTAAAATTGAAGAAGAGATTGACCAAATTGAAAACAGGGACAGCCATCTTCAAAGCGTGAAGAAGGAGCTTGACTCAGTCGGCAAAGATGTTGCGGTGGAAGCGGCAAATGTTTCACAAATCCGGAAAGCATGGGCGAAAAAGCTGGCCGATGAGATTCATCGAGAATTAAAAAGCCTCTATATGGAAAAATCAACTTTTGATACGGAATTTAAGGTCAGAACAGCGTCTCGCAATGAGGAGGCGCCGATTGTAAACGGCCAGCCTGTTCAGCTGACTGACCAAGGAATTGATCTGGTCAAGTTTTTAATTTCAACCAACACAGGCGAGCCTTTGAAATCCCTTTCGAAAGTCGCTTCCGGAGGGGAGCTGTCCCGGGTGATGCTTGCCATCAAAAGCATTTTTTCCTCGCAGCAGGATGTGACGTCGATTATATTCGATGAGGTAGATACCGGTGTAAGCGGCAGAGTCGCGCAGGCAATCGCTGAGAAGATCCATAAAGTCTCAATAGGATCACAAGTGCTGTGTATTACACACTTGCCTCAGGTAGCTGCCATGGCCGATACGCATCTTTATATTGCGAAGGAGTTAAAAGACGGCAGAACCACGACACGTGTCAAGCCGCTGTCTAAGCAGGAAAAGGTAGTGGAAATCGGGCGCATGATTGCCGGAGTCGAAGTAACAGACTTGACGAAACGCCATGCGAAAGAACTTCTAAAACAAGCGGATCAAGTCAAAACAACTGGGTAAGCTGCGCGAGAAGCGCAGCTTATTTTTTTTTCGCACACATCCATTCGTTCATCAGTATATCCAATGTTTTTCTTTATATGACAGTTATAAATAAAGTGTCAGAAGGCAAAATTAAAGATGTAGCAGCAAGACATAAAGAAGGTGTGGGATAGGAGCGAGGAGAGTGAAGTAGTGAATGCCCGATAACATCAGAAAAGCAGTAGGTTTAATTCTCCTTGTTTCGTTATTAAGTGTAGGTTTATGCAAACCGCTAAAAGAGTATTTACTGATTCCAACGCAAATGAGAGTATTTGAAACCCAAACACAAGCGATTGAAACAGGTTTATCGGTAAACGCTCATGCACAAGAATCATCAGAAGCGTTTACAGTAAAGAAAGACCCGCATGAAATCAAGGTGACAGGCAAAAAATCAGGTGAGTCAGAGTTAGTATACGATCTTGCCGGATTTCCAATCAAAAAAACAAAAGTGCAGGTTCTTCCTGATTTAAAGGTCATACCTGGCGGACAATCAATCGGGGTAAAGCTTCATTCCGTCGGTGTTCTTGTCGTCGGATTTCATCAAATCAATACAAGTGAAGGCAAAAAATCTCCGGGAGAAACGGCCGGTATTGAAGCGGGCGACATCATTATCGAGATGAATGGACAGAAAATTGAAAAAATGAATGATGTGGCCCCATTTATTCAGAAAGCCGGTAAAACCGGAGAATCTTTAGATTTGCTCATTAAACGTGACAAACAAAAAATCAAAACAAAGCTCATTCCGGAAAAGGATGAAGCAGAAGGCAAGTACAGAATTGGTTTATACATCAGGGATTCTGCTGCTGGCATCGGCACAATGACTTTTTATGAACCGAAAACAAAAAAATACGGAGCACTTGGCCACGTGATTTCTGACATGGACACAAAGAAACCAATCGTAGTGGAAAATGGAGAAATTGTTAAATCAACTGTAACATCCATTGAAAAGGGGACAGGCGGAAATCCGGGAGAAAAACTGGCGCGATTTTCCTCAGAACGCAAAACGATCGGGGATATTAACAGAAACAGCCCATTTGGCATTTTCGGCACACTGCATCAGCCGATTCAAAACAACATTTCAGATCAAGCACTGCCGGTTGCGTTTTCTACTGAAGTCAAAAAAGGGCCTGCTGAAATTTTAACGGTCATTGATGATGACAAGGTAGAAAAGTTTGATATTGAAATCGTCAGCACAACACCGCAAAAATTCCCGGCGACAAAAGGAATGGTTTTAAAAATAACCGATCCAAGACTGTTGAAAGAAACAGGCGGCATCGTACAGGGGATGAGCGGGAGTCCGATCATTCAAAATGGAAAAGTGATCGGCGCTGTCACCCATGTGTTTGTAAATGACCCGACAAGCGGCTACGGCGTTCATATTGAATGGATGCTGTCAGAAGCAGGAATCGATATTTACGAAAAAGAAAAAGCAAGCTGACTGCCGGTATTTCCGGCAGTTTTTTTGTTTTGATCCCTCTTCACTTCTCGGAATACATACGGTAAAATGTACAAAAGAAGATTTTTCGACAAATTCACGTTTCCTTGTTTGTCAAATTTCATTTTTAGTCGAAAAACGGAGAAAAACATAGAATAACAAAGATATGCCACTAATATTGGTGATTATGATTTTTTTTAGAGGGTATATAGCGGTTTTGTCGAATGTAAACATGTAGCAAGGGTGAATCCTGTTAACTACATTTGGGGAGGAAGAAACGTGGAGAAAATTAAAGTTTGTGTTGCTGACGATAATCGAGAGCTGGTAAGCCTGTTGAGTGAATATATAGAAGGACAGGAAGACATGGAAGTGATCGGTGTTGCTTATAACGGACAGGAATGCCTGTCGTTGTTTAAAGAAAAAGATCCCGATGTGCTCGTATTGGATATTATTATGCCGCATTTGGATGGACTTGCGGTTTTAGAGCGGCTGAGGGAATCAGATCTGAAAAAACAGCCGAATGTCATTATGCTGACAGCCTTTGGACAGGAAGATGTCACGAAAAAGGCCGTCGATTTAGGCGCTTCCTACTTTATTCTCAAACCGTTTGATATGGAAAACCTTGTCGGACATATCCGCCAAGTCAGCGGAAATGCCAGCAGCGTGACGCATCGTGCGCCATCATCGCAAAGCAGCATTATACGCAGCAGCCAGCCTGAACCAAAGAAGAAAAATCTCGACGCGAGCATCACAAGCATTATCCATGAAATCGGCGTCCCAGCACATATTAAAGGCTATCTCTATCTGCGCGAAGCAATCTCAATGGTTTACAATGACATTGAATTGCTCGGCAGTATTACAAAAGTCCTCTATCCGGACATCGCCAAAAAATTCAACACAACCGCTAGCCGTGTAGAAAGAGCGATCCGCCATGCGATCGAAGTGGCATGGAGCAGAGGTAACATTGATTCCATTTCCTCGTTGTTCGGCTATACAGTCAGTATGACAAAAGCTAAGCCGACAAACTCAGAGTTCATTGCGATGGTTGCGGATAAGCTGAGATTAGAGCATAAGGCTTCTTAAGCATGAGCATATTAACTGATGATTAAATCAAACGTCTTTTATTTATTAGTTTGCGCTGATAAATAGGAGGCGTTTTGTTTTGGGGACATTTGTTTCATGGGTGATGAATATGAAGGATCTATTTTCCGCAAGGAGGAGTGATACAGGTGTTTGAAAAATACGGACTGCTGATGGCGTTATTTATCCTGGCGCTTTGCGTGAATTCAAACATCATGACAGAATCACACATACTAGGCACCCTGATTGACTTTATTTCATTTGCAGTCATGGTTTCATGTGTTTTCGCTGCTTGGATCATAAAAAACAAACAATCAGGATCAAATTGAAACCTTTTCCCTGTAAAATCGTAAGTAAGGAAGCATTCATGAACAAAGGAGACGTACGAATGAAAAAGAAAAAAGCAAGAAAGCGTGACGGGCTTCTCCTAGATTTGCTTCCCCAAGCAGCTGGCGAGCTCCTTCTCCTGCTGTTTAGATGTTTACATAAATTATTTATTTAAAGTTGAAAAAAGACTGCCGAATCGTTTCGGCAGTCTTTGCACATTAATCTTTATAAGGCACCCAGCCAGGTGTGTTCACAATTGCTTGCCATAGCGGTTCAGGCAAGTGATATTTTTCTTTGTCAGTGCCTTTTATCACGGTTTCAATTTGTTTTTCCCGGCCTTCTTTTACTTTCACTGTCCAGTCAGGGTCAACTAAAATTTCGCGTCCCAAAGCGACTAGCGGAATACCGTTTTCGATCACAGCCAGTGCGTCATCTGCGGAATGAATGGAACCGACGGCGATAAGTGGCACTTTGTTTCCGACACGTTCATTCAATAAGTCCATGCGTGTGCGAGTCGGATCTGCACCGCGGCGCGCTTTTGAGTTCACGTCCATCAGTGAGATATGAAGGTAATCCAATTCTTTATCTCCTAAAGCGTCAACAAGCGTAAAGGTTTCAGTCATTGTTAATCCTGGTGTCTCAGGTTCTTCCGGAGACAGGCGATAGCCGACTAAGAATGCACCCTTCGCATGTTCTGCAGCAGCTTTTTTCACTTCATCGACAATAGCAAGCGGGAAGGCTAATCGTTTTTCGTCGCTTCCTCCCCAGCGGTCTGTGCGCTGATTGGTTTTCGGAGAGTAAAACTGCTGAATCAAGTAGCCGTTTGCGCCGTGAATTTCGACACCGTCAAAGCCGGCTTCAATGGCGCGTCTTGTCGCTTCTCCAAATGCTTTCACGATGTTTTCCACTTCTTCGTCTGTTAAGGCGCGGGCAATTTGCTTGCCGTCATCAAACACGTCACTTGGCGCTACAACTTCTTGTTGCGGAACGAGCTCAGACGGGCATTCAATGCCGCCGTGATGAATTTGCACAACAGCTTTAGCACCTTGCGCCTGAATCGCTTGCGCTAGTTTTTTTAAACCTGGAATGTTGGAGTCATCATGGATGGCCGGCTGCCCGGGAAATGCTTTTCCGTCCGGCGTGACGTTTGCGCAGGCTGTAATCACCATTCCCATCTCTTTTGAGCGGGGGATGATGTAGTCAAGCTCTGCTTCAGATATCGTACCGTCTTCATTAGAAGCGTAATGAGTCATTGGTGCTACTGTGATCCGGTTGTCGATTGTAACGCCGCTTTTAAATGTAAATGGTTCAAACAGCGGTTTATACTTAGGATTCATTTGATCATCTTCTTTCGTTTGGATTCGCACATATTCTAGCCTATATGTAAAAATTAATGCAATTGATCTGCTTTACCGGCTGAATATCTTGAGAGCAGAGTGATGTTTTCTGCGCTCTTTTTCGGGGGCTTTGTAGCCGCCGCTGATTTGGTGGCCGATGGTGCAAGTGATGACCGCTGCAGCGAGCAACAGTACGAATTTTTTCATGGCTGTAACTCTTTCTGTAAAGTGAATATCCTTTAAAAGGTTACGCCTGGCTGATCCACTCGTCAAACGATTTGCTCACATCATTCCTCAAATT
The DNA here is from genome assembly GCF_042709275.1 of Bacillus sp. LR_5. Lineage (NCBI taxonomy): Bacteria > Bacillati > Bacillota > Bacilli > Caryophanales > Bacillaceae > Bacillus > Bacillus sp. LR_5. The sequence continues at coordinate 27,600 of NZ_JAVAXX010000020.1, forward strand.
TTTTAAAATGAATAAAAAGTTGCTTCTTTCCGTTAATTTTTTCTAATATGCGCCTCAATTAGAGCCATCCTCATAGACAAATGCGATTGCTTTCTTTCTAACAACAGGAAATGATCAGGTCGGATAGCCCTTTTGAAAAATGTGGAATCCAGTGCCGTCTTACGCGTCGGCTTTACAAATCTGCCATTCTGGTCAAAGATAAAAGCCAAACATCAGGAAGAGGTGATCATGTGAAACAAACGGCTCTTTTGCTGTTTACTGTGCTGTTTCTCTCAGGGTGCAGTATTGCAAGTGCGGATGACTCAGTCCCAAAGTTTACCGAAGAGGGAAAATACATTGGCTCGGCTGATCCTCATACGATTGCGGTTTCTTTGAATGGAGAAGAAACCATGATACAGGTTCCGAAGGATAAACGTGATGAATGTGAATCACTGCCAGATCACACAAATGTCCTGGTGAAATATATAAAAAAGGATAATGGAACGTTACAACTGCAAGATATTCAGCTGCAGAAGAACTCGTCATAAAAGACCGGAGGGAGAAAGTTGAGAATGTTATGGAGGAGCTTAGCTTTATGCGGATTGGCTTTGACGCTCGGACCCTATGCACAGGCAGCAGAGCCAATAGAAGGAAAAACAGTATACATTGATGCCGGACACGGAGGTGAAGACAGTGGAGCGGTCGGAAACGGGCTCTTTGAAAAGGATATTAATTTAGCAGTTTCCGAGCATGTGACGGACAAGCTGAAAGCGGAGGGAGCCAATCCAGTTGCGTCCAGATCCGACGATCATTTTCTGACCCTGGAGGAAAGAGTGGCAAAGGCAAGTGCCAATCAGGCCGATCTTTTTGTTAGCATTCATGTGAATTCAGGGGTTGCTTCAGCTTCAGGAACAGAAACGTATTTTCAGTCTGATTATGAAGGGGAAAACAGCCGGCGTCTGGCGTCAGATATTCAGTCCCAGCTGGTGTCATCCTTACAAACGAGAGACAGGGGCGTGAAAGAATCAGACTTTTACGTCATTACATATTCACAAATGCCGAGTGTGCTGGCGGAGCTTGGATTTATGACAAACAGCTCTGACGCGGACAAGCTTGGAAGTGAAGAATACCAGCAAAAAGCCGCAGATGCGATTGTCACCGGCATTGACTCTTATTATGATCAGTAAGATTGATACAGCCTTAATCCTAGAGTGGAACCGCCAAAATCAGTATAATGGAGAAAACTTTAGGGCTTGAGGTGAAACGATGACAAAGATTTTTGCCCATCGGGGGGCATCAGGTCAATATCCCGAAAATACCATGCTTGCATTTGAAAAAGGAATTGAAGCCGGAGCGGACGGAATTGAGCTTGATGTGCAACTGACAAAAGACGGACGCATTGTTGTGATACATGATGAAAGACTTGACCGGACGACATCGCTCAAAGGATTCGTGAAGGATACAGTGTATAATGTGATAAAGACTGCGAATGCCGCCGCTGGTTATGATCAAACGTACAGAGATATCAAAGTGCCGCTGCTTGAAGATGTGCTCTTGTGGGCGGACAAAAAGGATTTTCTCATCAACATTGAATTAAAAAACAGCGTGATCCGCTATGAAGGAATGGAAGAAAAAGTACTGGAGGCAGTGAAGAGGTTCAATATAGAGGAAAGAATCATCCTGTCCACATTTAATCATGAAAGCTTAGCGCTATGCGCCCGGCTCGCTCCCCATATCGAACGGGCGGCATTGACTTCAGATGTGCTTTATCAGGCTGATCAGTATATCACATCAATTCCAGCTTCCGGCTATCACCCGAAGCTGAACAGCCCGGGGACAGCAGATGAAGTACTGAAGAAAATGAGGAACAGTTCGATCAAGGTAAGGCCGTATACAGTCAATCGGCCGGAAGATATGAAGCGCCTCTTTGAAGCGGGGGCAGACGGCATTTTCACCGATTTTCCTGCAAAGGCTTTGGCATTGCTAAAAAATAAATAGTTGTGTTGGAAGGAGGCTGTTGGCGCAGCCTTCTTTTTTCATTCATTCATGCCCGTTTCAAAGCATACATTCATAGAAGACAACTAGAAATTGTAAGCGCTGTCTATCTTCTGAATGAGGTGAAACCATGAGGAAAACAGTCATTGTAAGTGCTGCAAGAACACCATTTGGCAAATTCGGCGGTGCATTGAAAGAGGTGAAAGCTGCTGAGCTTGGGGGCATTGCGATGAAGGAGGCGTTACATCGCGCTGGAGTATCTGGAGATGAGGTGGAAGGAACTGTTATGGGCATGGTTGTCCAAGCCGGCTCAGGGCAGATTCCTTCCCGCCAAGCTGCCCGTCTGGCTGGAATGCCTTGGAGTGTGCCGTCAGAAACGCTAAATAAAGTCTGTGCATCCGGACTGCGCGCTGTCACCCTGTGTGATCAAATGATTCGGGCGCAAGATGCGGACATTCTTGTCGCCGGGGGAATGGAAAGCATGAGCAATATTCCATATGCCGTTCCCGCCGGGCGCTGGGGAGCGCGGATGGGAGACGGTGAGCTTAGGGACTTAATGGTTTATGACGGGTTAACATGCGCGTTTGATGAGGTGCATATGGCTGTTCACGGAAATACAGCCGCCAAGGAATATGGAATCTCTCGCAGGGAGCAGGATGAATGGGCGCTGAGAAGTCATGCGCGAGCAGCTAAGGCAGCCGATGAAGGAAAGCTTCATGATGAAATTGTTCCCGTAAGCTGGACCAACCGAAAAGGAAAAACAAATATGGTCGAAAAAGATGAAGCGATTCGGCGTGACACAAGTCTGGATCAGCTTGCAAAACTTTCTCCCATTTATACAAGTGATGGTTCCATCACAGCCGGTAATGCTCCCGGGGTCAATGACGGAGCCGGTGCGTTCGTGCTGATGTCTGAGGACGAAGCTGCTAGGCTTGGCAAACGGCCTCTGGCTACAATTCTTGGTTTTTCAACTATGGGAATGCAAGCGAATGAGCTAGCGGCAGCTCCGGGGTTTGCAATTAACAAGCTCATGAAAAAGAACGGTTTAACTGTCCAAGATATTGACTTGTTTGAAGTAAATGAAGCGTTTGCTTCTGTTGTTTTGACATGTGAAAAAATCGTCGGTTTCGATCTTGAAAAAGTAAATGTAAACGGCGGTGCGATCGCGCTCGGCCATCCGATCGGCGCAAGCGGGGCAAGAATTCTCATGACGCTTGTTTATGAATTAAAGCGCCGGGGAGGGGGACTGGGAGTTGCCGCCATCTGCAGCGGTGCGGCTCAGGGAGATGCCGTCTTAGTGCAGGTTCATTAAAACAATGACGAAAAAGGGGATTTAAATGGAGATTAAACATATCATGGTGGCCGGTGCAGGTCAGATGGGAAGCGGAATTGCTCAAACAGCTGCCGACGCAGGTTTTTATGTGCGGATGTACGATGTGAACCCGGAGGCTGCGGAGGCAGGATTGAAGCGGTTGAAGAAACAGCTGACCCGTGATGCTGAAAAAGGAAGAAAGACCGAAGCGGAAGTGAAGGGTGTGATCAGCCGCATTTCGCTCTCTCGAACGCTTGAGGAGGCAAAGCATGCGGACATTGTGATTGAGGCTATTGCAGAAAACATGACGGCGAAAACTGAAATGTTTAACACACTTGATCACATTTGCCCGCCTCATACGATTTTGGCCAGCAATACATCTTCCTTGCCTATTACTGAAATCGCTGCTGTGACAAACCGGCCTGAACGAGTCATTGGCATGCATTTTATGAATCCTGTCCCTGTGATGAAGCTAGTTGAAGTGATTCGCGGCTTGGCTACATCAGAAGAAACGGCCTTAGTTGTTATGGGATTAGCGGAAAAGATGGGGAAAACACCGGTAGAGGTCAATGATTTTCCGGGGTTTGTTTCCAATCGCATTCTTCTTCCAATGATTAATGAAGCCATCTATTGCGTGTATGAGGGGGTGGCGAAGCCGGAGGCAATAGACGAGGTGATGAAGCTGGGCATGAACCATCCGATGGGCCCGCTTACATTAGCGGATTTTATCGGGCTGGATACGTGTTTATCGATTATGGAAGTTCTTTATTCCGGCCTTGGCGATTCCAAATATCGTCCTTGCCCGCTGCTCCGCAAATATGTCAAAGCGGGCTGGCTTGGCAAAAAGAGTGGACGCGGTTTTTATCAATATGAGGAGAGGACTTTCTGAAGTCAATTCCATCCGGGGGTGGCCGAGTTGCATGTAACCCAAGAGCAAGTCATGATGCGAAAAATGGTGCGTGATTTTGCCCGAAAAGAAATTGCTCCCGCTGCTGAAATCATGGAGAAAACGGACGAATTTCCGTTTCAGTTGATCAAAAAAATGGGTGAACACGGCTTGTTGGGAATACCGGTGCCGGAACAATACGGCGGCGCAGGGGCGGATGTTATTTCTTATATTTTGGCGATTCATGAGATTTCTAGAATCAGCGCGGCTGTCGGTGTCATTCTTTCCGTTCATACCTCGGTCGGCACAAATCCGATTCTGTACTTCGGCAACGAAGAACAGAAGATGAAATATGTACCGAAGCTCGCTTCAGGAGACCATTTGGGCGCATTTGCACTGACAGAGCCTCACTCAGGGTCGGATGCTGGAAGCCTCCGCACAACAGCCATCAAAAAGAACGGCAAATACCTATTAAACGGATCGAAAATATTCATTACGAACGGAGGAGCCGCCGATATCTATATCACCTTTGCTTTAACAGCTCAAGATCGAGGCAGGCACGGGATTTCGGCTTTTATCGTTGAAAAAAGCACACCCGGTTTTACTGTAGGAAAAAAAGAAAGAAAGCTGGGGCTCTATGGTTCCAATACTACGGAACTGATTTTTGATAATGCAGAAGTGCCTGAAGAAAATTTGCTTGGCAAAGAGGGTGATGGCTTTCACATTGCCATGGCGAATTTAAATGTCGGCCGCATCGGCATTGCGGCCCAAGCGCTCGGAATTGCAGAGGCGGCTCTTGAGCATGCCGTTGGTTACGCGAAGCAGCGGGTGCAATTCGGAAGGCCTATCGCAGCCAATCAAGGCATATCGTTTAAGCTGGCTGACATGGCGACAAGGGCTGAGGCAGCAAGGCATCTTGTCTACCACGCCGCAGACCTTCATAATCGCGGCTTGGCCTGCGGAAAAGAAGCGTCTATGGCTAAACAATTTGCTTCAGATTCCGCGGTGAAGGCGGCGTTAGACGCCGTCCAAATTTACGGGGGTTATGGCTATATGAAGGATTATCCGGTCGAGCGGCTGCTTCGCGATGCAAAGGTGACGCAAATCTATGAAGGGACGAACGAGATTCAAAGACTGATTATTTCCAAGCATCTGCTTGGCGGAACCTGATAGACAAAAAACGCAAAACGGAGGTTGAGGATATGGAGGAGAAACAGCATTATTCTCCGGGTTTGGACGGTGTGATCGCGACAGAAACTCATATTTCTTATCTTGACACGCAGTCCAGCCAGATTTTGATACGAGGCTATGATTTAATAGATCTTTCTAAAACAAAAAGCTACTTGGAGATTGTTCATTTATTGCTGGAGGGCAGGCTGCCGGAAGAAAGTGAAATGGAAGCGCTGGAAAGAAACATAAACAGTGCATCAAGCCTGCCTGCTGATCATCTCCGTCTGTTTGAACTACTCCCTGAGCACACTCATCCGATGGATAGCCTGCGTACCGGTCTGTCGGCACTTGCCGGCTATGATCGGCAAATAGATGATCGCACTCCTTCTGCAAACAAAGAACGCGCCTATCAGCTTCTCGGGAAAATGCCTGCCCTCACTGCTGCCAGCTACAGGATCATCAATAAGAAAGAGCCGCTTCTTCCGCTTCAAACCCTATCCTACAGTGCAAACTTTCTATACATGATGACAGGGAAATTGCCGTCCTCACTGGAAGAACGGATTTTTGACCGCTCCCTCGTCCTGTACAGTGAGCATGAGATGCCGAATTCAACCTTTGCGGCAAGGGTCATTGCTTCTACACATTCGGATCTTTATGGTGCTTTGACAGGAGCTGTCGCCTCCCTGAAAGGGAATCTTCACGGAGGAGCAAACGAAGCTGTGATGTATATGCTTTTGGAGGCGAAAACAACGTCCGATTTTGAGCAGCTTCTGCAAATAAAACTGAAAAGAAAAGAAAAAATTATGGGATTCGGCCACCGGGTGTATATGAAAAAAATGGACCCGAGAGCACTCATGATGAAAGAGGCCCTGCAACAATTATGCGATAAAGCCGGTGACCATCGTTTATACGAGATGTGTGAAGCAGGAGAGCGGCTGATGGAGAAGGAAAAAGGGCTTTACCCGAATTTGGATTATTACGCTGCCCCGGTGTATTGGATGCTCGGCATACCGATTCCTTTGTATACACCTGTCTTTTTCAGCGCGAGAACGTCCGGTTTATGCGCCCATGTGATCGAACAGCATTCCAATAACCGTCTCTTCCGCCCCCGTGTCAGCTATATGGGCCCGCGCCATCAGGCCGAATCATAAATCATGAAAGGAACTGGTAGCATGCTGAAAACGGATCATGTCATTGAAGAAATTACAGACTATGTGCTTGAGAAAGAGATTACAAGCTCAGAGGCATATACAACAGCGGGGCATGTGTTGCTGGATACGCTGGGCTGCGGGATTTTGGCGCTCCGGTATCCCGAATGCACAAAGCTGCTTGGCCCGATTGTTCCCGGAACGATTGTGCCGAATGGAAGCAAAGTACCGGGAACATCATATGTTCTCGATCCGGTGAGGGCAGCGTTTAATATCGGGTGCATGATCCGCTGGCTCGATTACAACGATACGTGGCTGGCGGCGGAGTGGGGGCATCCGTCGGATAATCTGGGAGGAATCCTTGCCGCTGCTGATTATGTATCGAGAGTAAGGCTGTCTGAAGGAAAAGAGCCTTTAACGGTACGCGACGTACTTGAAATGATGATCAAAGCACACGAGATTCAAGGTGTGCTGGCGTTAGAAAACAGCTTGAACCGAGTCGGCCTTGATCATGTACTGTTTGTCAAAATTGCGACAACTGCTGTTGCAGCAAAGCTTTTGGGCGGCAGAAGAGAAGAAATCAAAAATGCGCTTTCGAATGCATGGATTGACAATGCAGCCTTGAGGACATACCGGCATTCACCGAATACAGGCTCGCGTAAATCATGGGCGGCAGGAGATGCAACTAGCAGAGGTGTTCATTTGGCGCTGATGGCGTTAAAAGGGGAAATGGGTTATCCGACAGCGTTAAGCGCACCGGGATGGGGCTTCCAAGACGTTCTATTCAATAAGAAAGAGATCAAACTTGCCCGTCCGCTCGATGCTTATGTCATGGAAAATGTGTTATTTAAAGTGTCTTATCCTGCGGAATTTCACGCCCAGACAGCGGCAGAGTGCGCCGTCATTCTTCATCCCCAGGTAAAGGGCCGGATTGATGAGATTGACCGAGTTGTCATCAGAACGCACGAATCCGCTATCCGAATCATTGATAAAAAAGGCCCGCTTCACAATCCCGCTGATCGTGATCACTGCCTCCAATACATTACAGCAATCGGTTTGCTTTTTGGTGATATTACCGCGCAGCATTATGAAGCTGAAACAGCGAGTGATCCGAGAATAGATAAGCTACGGGATAAAATGGAAGTGACTGAAAATAAAACATATACGGAGGATTACCTGAAACCCGATAAGCGTTCCATTTCAAATGCCGTTCAAGTTTATTTTAAAGACGGAACGAGCACGGAAATGGTGGAATGTGAATTTCCGCTCGGCCATCGTTTTCGAAGAGACGAAGCAGTGCCGAAACTGCTGGAAAAGTTTTCTGCCAATCTCAAAACTCATTATGCTGATAAACAGCACAAACACATTTATGAGCGCTGTACCAGCTATGAGACATTACAAACGATGCGCGTAAATGAATTCGTAGATATGTTCTGCATGTAAAAGAAGGAGGGCTTGCGTCATGTCGTGGATCGTCAATAAACAATCGTCACAAGAGGAGCTTGCCGGGCGTTTCCGCAAGCTGATGTCAGCGCCGGACATTCTGCAAATTCCCGGCGCTCATGACGGGATGGCCGCCTTGCTTGCAAAGGAGGCCGGTTTTTCTGCCATTTATTTGTCTGGTGCGGCATATACAGCCAGCAGGGGGCTTCCTGATTTAGGGATCATCACGTCGGCAGAAATGGCTGATCGGGCCAAAGATCTTGTGCGTGCAGCAGACCTGCCTCTGCTTGTTGATATCGATACGGGATTTGGAGGTGTGTTAAATGCCGCCCGAACCGCCCGCGAGATGCTTGAAGCCAGAGTAGCCGCCGTTCAAATCGAAGACCAGCAGCTTCCGAAAAAATGCGGACATTTAAATGGCAAACAGCTTGTTCCGATAAAGGAAATGGCTCAAAAAATAAAAGCGATCAAACAAGCGGCGCCCTCCCTTGTCGTTGTTGCCCGTACTGATGCTAGGGCACAGGAAGGACTTGATGCCGCAATAAAACGGTCAGAGGCTTACATTGAAGCGGGAGCGGACGCGATATTTCCGGAAGCGCTTCAGGCGGAGAACGAATTCCGCCAGTTTGCTGAGTGCATCTCCGTTCCGCTCCTTGCGAATATGACCGAATTTGGGAAAACGCCGTATTATCGCGCCGATGAATTTGAAGATATGGGGTTTCGCATGGTGATTTATCCTGTCACATCGCTTCGAGCGGCGGCAAAAGCTTATGAACGAATGTTTGGTTTGATGAAGGAGCGCGGCTCACAAAAAGAAGGGCTTCATCATTTGCAGACACGAAAAGAACTGTACGAGACGATTTCTTATTATGACTATGAAGCGTTGGATAAAACAATTGCCAAGACCGTTTTGCCTGACGAATAGTTTCGACTAAAAAAAGCCGGAGAGTTCTCCGGCTTTTTTGCAGCTATCGTTTTCTGAATCGCGGGCTGACTTGATTGCGTTTTCTGTCTCTGAATAAAATGAACCCGGCCAGCACATAAAGGCCGAACACAAAAAAGATAAATCCTGACAAACCTTGGAGCCAAAGAGCTCCGAATGGCTTTATCGTATGGCCGAAAAGCGTATCCCTCATCAGTTTAATGCCTAAAGCGGAAATGGCACCGGGGATGACTAATATCAAAAGCGCAAGAATTCGGCTCATCCTCAGAAAACTCCTTTATCTTTTCATTTCCTTTATTGTCCAGCGGAAAAAATATTTTGTCAAGAGAAGAAAACGTGGTAACATAGGGTTGTGCAAATTATTGCAACGGAATAAATAGGTGTGCAAATTTTTTCATGCAAAGGGGTAGCGGGATGCAAAAGGTACTGATTGTAGGTGCCGGCAAAAGGGGAACGGCGTTATTACACATTCTGATCAAAACAGCCATCATAGAGATCATTGCCGTGGTTGACAAAGACCCCGAGGCGCCGGGATTGATAGAAGCAGAACAGTATGGGATTGCCGTTTCATCTGATTGGAAACCTTACATACAACAAAAACCGGATATCGTCATTCATACCACCGGCGATCAAGCCGTGTTTGACAAACTCCTTCAGGAAAAGCATGAAGAGACTATTGTTATGCCAGGGAAAATGGCGTACATCGTTTTTCAGCTGATGGAAGAAAAGCAGCACCTGATTCAAATGCTAAAAGAGCAAACATATAAACACGATCGAATTTTTAATTCTACCCATGACGGGATGATTTTTATTGATATCAATGAAGAAATCATTCTCTTTAACCATATGGCCGAAAAGATGGTCGGGAAAAAACGCGAGGAAGTCATCGGGCGCCCGATCAAAGAAGTCATTCCGAGCACAAAGATGCCGCGGATTTTAAAAACGAGAGAGCCTGAATACAACCAAAAGCAGCTTTTAGGTGAGAATCAAATCGTGACTACCAGACTGCCGATCATTGATGAAGGCGGCCGTTTGCTCGGAGCGCTCTGTGTATTCAAGGATATAACGGATGCCGTTGAGCTGGCGGAGGAAGTGACGAATCTCAAACAGGTGCGCACGATGCTGGAGGCGATTATTCAATCCTCCGACGAGGCAATTTCTGTCGTTGATGAAAACGGCATCGGACTCTTGATCAATAAAGCGTATACGAAAATGACGGGGCTTTCTGAAAAAGAAGTCATCGGCAAGCCTGCAAACACTGATATCTCTGAAGGTGAAAGCATGCATTTAAAGGTGCTTGAAACAAGACGGCCTGTCCGCGGTGTCAGAATGAAGGTCGGCCCGAATGAAAAAGAGGTCATCGTAAATGTAGCGCCGGTCATTGTAGACGGGATTTTGAAAGGCAGCGTCGGTGTGATTCACGATGTGTCCGAAATTAAAATGTTGACAGCGGAGCTTAACCGCGCAAGGCAAATCATTCGGACGCTTGAAGCGAAATACACTTTTGACGACATTATCGGCAAAAGCGAGCAAATGCTGGTTGCGCTTGAACAGGCGAAGCTCGGGGCGAAAACGCCGGCAACGATTTTGCTACGCGGGGAATCGGGAACAGGAAAAGAACTGTTCGCCCATGCCATCCATAACGAAAGCGACCGGAAATACAATAAATTTATTCGCGTGAATTGTGCAGCCCTTTCTGAAAACCTGCTTGAATCAGAATTGTTCGGCTATGAGGATGGTGCGTTTTCAGGAGCGAAGCGCGGAGGTAAAAAGGGCTTATTCGAAGAAGCCAATAATGGCAGCATTTTCTTAGATGAAATCGGCGAGCTGACACAAAATATGCAGGCGAAATTGCTCCGCGTCCTTCAAGAGAAGGAAATCGTCAGAGTGGGCGGCACGAAAGCGATCCCTGTCAATGTCAGAGTGATCGCGGCGACAAATGTAAATATCGAAAAGGCGATGGCGGATGGAACATTCCGCGAAGACCTGTATTACCGGATTAACCGCTATCCGATCTCTATTCCGCCTTTGCGGCAGCGGCTGGAGGACATTGAGGCACTCAGCGTCCGGCTTATCCAAAAGATCAACCGGGATTACGGCAGGAATGTAAAGGGGCTCTCGCAGCAAGCTTTGCGTGCCTTATCCGCATACCATTGGCCTGGGAATGTCCGCGAACTGGAAAATGTCCTTGGACGAGCCATGATTTTTCTGAATCCGCATATGGAATGGATTGAAAAAGATCACTTGCCTGTATTCGAACTTGTGCAAAAAGAAAGTGACACAGAACAAGGTGCAGGGTTTGATTTTCCGGATATTAAAGGCGAAAAGCTGTCTGTCGCAGTAGAAAAATTTGAAGCGCATTTGATCCAGCAAACGCTCGAAAAGCATCATTTTAACCGGACAAAAACAGCGAAAGCCCTCGGTGTCAGCATTCGGAATTTATATTACAAAATGGATAAATACGGCCTTGCAAATGAAGGCATGCAATAATTTGCAGAATGAACGCAAACATCTGCACGAATTTTTCAATACATCCGTTATGACAGCATGGCGAGGAGCTGGCATGGAACTTGCATAATAAAAGGCGGAGTCGAAACAAGAGAGGTGGTAACAGATGAAGCTGAAAGATTTGATCGGCAAAGCATCGATGTACAAAAACAAGACCATTGCGGTTGCCCATGCTGAGGATGAGGAAGTGATCCGGGCTGTAAAGCTGGCAGCCGAGCACCTATCCGCCCGTTTTTTGTTAGTGGGCGACAGCAAGAAACTAAACGATCTGACATCATCTATGCAAGGGCATCATGTGGAAATCGTTCATGCCGATTCGCCTGAGGAATCGGCAAAATTAGCAGTTCGTGCTGTGCATCACAAAACAGCGGACGTTTTAATGAAAGGGAATGTGCCGACTTCTGTTTTGCTTAAAGCGGTGTTGAACAGACAGGAGGGGCTTCGGTCATCCAGTGTCCTTTCCCACGTGGCTGTGTTTGATATACCGGACTTTGACAGATTGATGTTTGTGACAGATTCGGCTATGAATATTGCCCCTTCGCTGGAAGAGCTTCGGCAGATTTTGCAAAACGCCGTTCATGTGGCTCATGCAGTAGGGAACAATATGCCAAAAGCAGCTGCTTTGGCAGCGGTCGAAACGGTGAACCCGAAAATGGAAGCGACAGTGAATGCTGCTGCTCTTGCTCAAATGTGCAAAAGAGGCCAGATCAAAGGCTGCATTGTTGATGGACCGCTTGCTTTGGATAACGCAGTATCACAAATTGCTGCAGCCCAGAAAAAGATTTCGGGAAATGTAGCGGGCAACGCTGATATCCTTCTCGTCCCAACAATTGAGGCCGGCAATATTTTATATAAATCACTAATTTATTTTGCGAAGGCCAGCGTGGCGGCTGTGATTACGGGAGCAAAAGCGCCGATTGCCTTAACGAGTAGAGCGGATTCCGCTGAAAATAAACTGTATTCTATTGCGCTAGCGATATGCGCATCTGAAGAATACACACACTAGGAGGAACGAACATGGAACTTTTTAAATATATGGAGAAATACGATTACGAACAATTGGTATTCTGCCAAGATGAACAATCAGGCTTAAAAGCGATTATCGCAATTCATGATACAACGCTTGGTCCGGCGCTTGGCGGAACGAGAATGTGGACATATGAAAATGAAGAAGCGGCAATTGAAGACGCGCTCAGACTGGCAAGAGGCATGACCTATAAAAACGCGGCAGCAGGCTTAAACCTTGGCGGCGGAAAAACAGTGATAATCGGCGATCCGCGCAAAGATAAAAATGAAGAAATGTTCCGCGCGTTTGGCCGCTATATTCAAGGACTGAACGGAAGATACATTACAGCTGAAGATGTAGGCACAACGGTTGAGGATATGGACATTATTCATGATGAAACAGATTATGTCACAGGGATTTCTCCTGCTTTCGGCTCTTCTGGAAATCCTTCCCCAGTTACAGCGTACGGGGTGTACAGAGGAATGAAAGCAGCCGCTAAAGCTGCTTTCGGAACCGACTCTCTTGAAGGGAAAACCATCGCTGTACAGGGTGTAGGGAACGTAGCCTACAACCTATGCCGCCACCTGCATGAAGAAGGGGCAAACTTAATCGTTACGGATATCAACAAACAGTCAGTACAGCGCGCAGTTGAAGATTTTGGCGCCCGTGCGGTTGATCCGGAAGAGATTTATTCACAAGACTGCGATATTTATGCGCCGTGTGCCCTTGGTGCGACAATCAACGACGACACCATTAAACAGCTGAAGGCGAAAGTCATCGCGGGTGCGGCTAACAACCAATTAAAAGAAACACGCCATGGCGATCAAATTCACGAAATGGGCATCGTTTACGCACCGGATTATGTCATTAACGCTGGCGGCGTCATCAACGTGGCAGATGAGCTTTACGGCTATAATGCAGAACGCGCATTGAAGAAAGTTGAAGGCATTTACGGCAATATTGAGCGTGTACTTGAAATTTCTCAGCGTGACGGCATTCCGACGTATTTAGCGGCTGACCGCTTGGCAGAGGAACGGATTGAACGCATGCGCCGCTCAAGAAGCCAGTTTTTGCAAAACGGTCACAGTGTATTAAGCAGACGTTAAGAAATTGATCTGGAGGTTATGAAAGTGCTACATGATGAAAAACGCATTCTCACAATTAATCCAGGCTCAACTTCAACGAAAATCGGTGTTTTTCATAACGAACGAAGCATTTTTGAAAAAACATTGAGACACAACATAGAAGAGCTGCAGCGATTTGACTATATTATTGATCAGTATGAATTTCGTAAAAACCATATTCTCGAAACGCTTCATGAACAGGGAATCAATATCTCAAAGTTTGATGCAGTCTGCGCCAGAGGCGGCCTTCTCCGGCCGATTGAAGGCGGAACTTACGAAGTGAACGATGACATGATTGAGGACTTGAAAAGCGGCTATGCCGGCCAGCATGCTTCTAATCTCGGCGGTATTATCGCGCGAGAAATCGCTGACGGTCTGAATATCCCTTCGTATATCGTCGATCCTGTTGTCGTAGACGAAATGTCAGTGCTCGCAAAAATTTCAGGTATGCCCGAAATTGAACGGAAAAGTATTTTCCATGCGTTAAACCAAAAAGCTGTCGCCCGTAAGGCGGCAGCCTCTCTCGGCAAACGATATGAGAACATGAAAATGATTGTTACCCATATGGGCGGCGGGATTACAATTGGCGTCCATGACCACGGGCGAGTGGTAGATGTCAATAACGGCCTTCACGGAGAGGGGCCATTCAGTCCTGAACGTGCAGGAACAGTGCCTGCGGGAGATCTTGTGAATTTATGTTTTTCAGGACAGTATACAAAAGAAGAAATCATGAAAAAACTGGTGGGCACCGGCGGGCTTTTCGGCTATCTCGGTACGAATGACGCAGTAAAAGTGGAACAGATGATTCAGGGGGGCGATGAAAAAGCCCGTTTCATTTTTGATGCCATGGCGTATCAGGTAGCAAAGGAAATCGGGGCAGCCAGCGCTGCATTAAAAGGTGAAGTTGAAGCGATTGTGCTGACGGGAGGACTTGCGTACGGCAAAAGCTTTGTTTCCAATATCAGATCATACATAGATTGGATTTCAGACGTTTTAGTCTATCCGGGAGAAAATGAACTGCAGTCTCTGGCCCAAGGGGCGCTCAGGGTATTGCTGGGCGAAGAGCAATCCAAACAATATCGTATTGAATAGACAGACTAGGAGTGAGTCACCATGGCAACTGAGTATGACGTAGTCATTCTGGGCGGCGGTACCGGCGGTTATGTTGCGGCCATCAGAGCCGCTCAGCTCGGCTTAAAAACAGCCGTTGTGGAAAAGGAAAAACTCGGGGGGACATGTCTGCATAAAGGCTGTATCCCGAGTAAAGCGCTGCTTAGAAGCGCGGAGGTATACCGGACAGCTCGTGAAGCCGATCAATTCGGAGTGGAAACGGCTGGCGTGTCCCTCAACTTTGAAAAAGTGCAGCAGCGTAAGCAAGCTGTTGTGGATAAGCTTGCAGCCGGTGTGAATCATTTAATGAAAAAAGGAAAAATCGACGTGTACGACGGATATGGCCGTATCCTCGGACCGTCAATCTTCTCCCCGCTGCCGGGAACGATTTCTGTTGAACGGGGAAATGGCGAAGAAAATGACATGCTAATCCCGAAACAAGTCATTATTGCAACAGGATCAAGACCAAGAATGCTTCCGGGTCTTGAAGCGGACGGCAAGCATGTATTGACTTCGGATGAGGCTCTCCAAATGGAGGAGCTGCCAAAATCGATCATCATCGTCGGCGGAGGCGTTATTGGTATCGAATGGGCGTCTATGCTTCATGATTTTGGCGTGAAGGTAACGGTTATTGAATACGCGGACCGCATATTGCCGACTGAGGATCAAGACATTTCAAAAGAAATGGAAAGTCATCTTAAGAAAAAAGGCATTCAGTTCGTTACAGGGGCAAAAGTGCTGCCTGACACAATGACAAAAACGTCAGACGACATCAGTATACAAGCGGAAAAAGACGGAGAAACCATTACTTATTCTGCTGAAAAAATGCTAGTTTCCATCGGCAGACAGGCAAATATCGAAGGCATCGGCATAGAAAACACCGATATTGTCACTGAAAAAGGCGTCATTTCAGTCAATGAAAGCTGTCAAACGAAGGAATCTCATATTTATGCAATCGGAGACGTAATCGGTGGCCTTCAGTTAGCTCACGTTGCATCGCATGAAGGAATCATTGCCGTTGAGCATTTTGCAGGTCTCAATCCGCATTCGCTTGATCCAACGCTTGTACCGAAGTGCATCTACTCTAGTCCTGAAGCTGCCAGTGTCGGCTTAACAGAAGATGAAGCAAAGGCGAATGGGCACAATGTCAAGATCGGCAAGTTCCCATTTATGGCAATAGGAAAAGCGCTTGTATACGGAGATAGCGACGGATTTGTAAAAATCGTGGCGGATCGTGACACGGATGATATCCTCGGCGTGCATATGATCGGCCCTCATGTCACAGACATGATTTCAGAAGCGGGGCTTGCCAAAGTACTGGACGCGACGCCGTGGGAGGTCGGACAAACGATTCATCCGCATCCGACGCTTTCTGAAGCGATTGGAGAAGCAGCGCTTGCCGCAGACGGCAAAGCCATTCATTTTTAAAAGCACAAAGGAGGGGCTTGAATGAATACAAACCGACATCAAGCACTAGGGCTGACTGATCAGGAAGCCGTTGATATGTATAGAACCATGCTGTTAGCAAGAAAAATCGATGAAAGAATGTGGCTGTTAAACCGCTCTGGCAAAATCCCGTTCGTGATCTCTTGTCAAGGACAGGAAGCAGCGCAGGTAGGGGCGGCTTTTGCTCTTGACCGTGAAATGGATTATGTACTGCCGTACTACAGAGACATGGGCGTCGTGCTGGCGTTTGGCATGACAGCAAAGGATTTAATGATGTCCGGGTTTGCCAAAGCTGCAGATCCAAACTCAGGAGGCCGTCAGATGCCGGGGCATTTCGGACAAAAGAAAAACCGCATCGTGACAGGATCGTCTCCAGTAACAACGCAAGTTCCGCACGCAGTCGGCATTGCGCTGGCGGGACGTATGGAGAAAAAGGATATCGCAGCCTTTGTTACTTTTGGTGAAGGCTCTTCAAACCAAGGCGATTTCCATGAAGGAGCAAACTTTGCCGCTGTCCATAAGCTGCCGGTGATTTTCATGTGTGAAAACAACAAATACGCAATCTCAGTGCCTTACGATAAGCAAGTCGCATGTGAGAACATTTCCGACCGTGCCGTAGGCTATGGAATGCCTGGCGTAACTGTGAATGGAAATGATCCGCTGGAGGTTTATCAAGCGGTGAAAGAAGCGCGTGAACGCGCGCGCAGAGGAGAAGGCCCGACATTAATTGAAACGATTTCTTACCGTCTGACACCGCATTCCAGTGATGACGATGACAGCAGCTACAGAGGCCGTGAAGAAGTAGAGGAAGCGAAAAAAAGTGATCCTCTGCTTACTTATCAAGCTTACTTAAAGGAAGCAGGCCTGCTGTCCGAAGAGACAGAACAAACCATGCTGGATGAAATCATGGCAATCATAAACGAGGCGACAGATGAAGCGGAGAACGCTCCTTATGCAGCTCCTGAGTCAGCGCTCGATTATGTGTATGCGAAGTAGGGAGGAAGTACAAATGTCAGTAATGTCATATATTGATGCGATCAATTTGGCAATGAAAGAAGAAATGGAACGAGATTCACGTGTCTTCGTTCTTGGGGAAGATGTAGGAAAAAAAGGCGGTGTATTTAAAGCCACAGCCGGCCTGTACGAACAATTTGGAGAAGAGCGTGTTATGGATACGCCGCTTGCTGAATCAGCGATCGCCGGTGTCGGTATCGGAGCGGCTATGTACGGCATGAGACCGATTGCCGAAATGCAGTTTGCTGATTTTATTATGCCAGCAATTAACCAGATTATTTCTGAGGCAGCTAAAATCCGCTATCGCAGCAATAATGACTGGAGCTGCCCGATCGTTGTCAGAGCCCCTTATGGTGGCGGCGTGCACGGAGCGCTTTATCATTCTCAATCAGTCGAAGCGATTTTCGCCAATCAGCCCGGACTGAAAATTGTGATGCCTTCAACGCCATATGACGCGAAAGGCCTCTTAAAAGCCGCAGTTCGTGATGAAGATCCGGTGCTGTTTTTTGAGCACAAGCGCGCGTATCGCCTGATAAAAGGAGAGGTTCCGGCAGATGATTATGTCCTGCCAATCGGCAAGGCTGATGTAAAACGGGAAGGCGACGATATCACAGTGATTACATACGGCCTGTGTGTCCACTTCGCGTTACAGGCTGCAGAACGTCTCGAAAAAGATGGCATTTCAGTGCATGTGGTGGATTTAAGAACGGTTTATCCGCTCGATCAAGAAGCAATCATCGAAGCCGCATCAAAAACCGGTAAGGTCCTTTTGGTCACAGAGGATACAAAAGAAGGCAGCATCATGAGTGAGGTGGCCGCGATTATATCCGAGCATTGTCTGTTCGACTTAGACGCGCCGATCAAACGGCTTGCAGGTCCTGATATTCCGGCTATGCCTTATGCGCCGACAATGGAAAAATACTTTATGGTCAACCCTGATAAAGTGGAAGCGGCGATGAGAGAATTAGCGGAGTTTTAAAGACGTAAGGAGGATACAATCATGGCAATTGAACAAATGACGATGCCGCAGCTTGGAGAAAGCGTGACAGAGGGGACGATCAGCAAATGGCTTGTCGCCCCCGGTGATAAAGTGAACAAATACGATCCGATCGCGGAAGTCATGACAGATAAGGTGAATGCAGAGGTTCCGTCTTCTTTTACAGGTACGATAACAGAGCTTGTGGGTGAAGAAGGCCAGACCCTGCAAGTCGGGGAAATCATTTGCAAAATCGAAACAGAAGGCGCCAATCCGGCTGAACAAAAACAAGAGCAGCCGGAGGCGTCAGCAGCAGCTGAGACACCTGCACCTGCCGCAGAAAACCGCGCCGAAGAAGCCAGTCAGCCCAATAAAAAGCGCTACTCGCCAGCTGTACTTCGTTTGGCCGGAGAGCACGGCATTGATCTTGATCAAGTGACAGGAACAGGTGCCGGCGGCCGCATTACGCGAAAAGATATTCAGCGCATCATTGAAACAGGCGGCGTGAAAGAACGACCTGAGGAGCCTAAAACAGCAGCTCCTGCGCCTTCACCAAAACCAGAGCCGAAGAAGGAAGAGATTTCATATCCTGCGTCTACAGCCGGAGATAAAGAAATCCCTGTCACAGGCGTGAGAAAAGCAATTGCTTCCAATATGAAACGAAGCAAAACAGAAATTCCACATGCTTGGACGATGATGGAAGTCGACGTCACAAACATGGTCGCATACCGCAACAGCATAAAAGATTCCTTCAAGAAAACAGAAGGCTTTAATTTAACCTTTTTCGCCTTTTTCGTCAAAGCGGTCGCTCAGGCGTTAAAAGAATTCCCGCAAATGAATAGCATGTGGGCGGGCGATAAAATCATTCAGAAAAAGGATATCAATATTTCAATCGCAGTTGCGACAGAGGATTCTTTATTTGTTCCGGTGATTAAAAACGCTGATGAAAAAACAATTAAAGGCATTGCGAGAGAAATTACTGATCTTGCCAAAAAAGTTAGAGACGGAAAACTCTCAGCAGATGATATGCAGGGGGGAACGTTTACCGTCAACAACACGGGTTCGTTCGGATCTGTTCAGTCGATGGGCATCATCAACTACCCTCAGGCTGCGATTCTTCAAGTGGAATCCATTGTCAAACGCCCGGTTGTCATGGATCATGGCATGATTGCTGTCAGAGATATGGTCAATCTGTGCCTGTCCTTGGATCACAGAGTGCTTGACGGCCTTGTGTGCGGACGATTCCTCGGACGCGTGAAACAAATTTTAGAATCGATTGACGAGAAAACATCTGTTTACTAATAAGCAAAAAGAGCATTTTTTGAAACATAACTTCAAAAAATGCTCTTTTTCTATGCAGCATTATTCAGCGATTCGGATTTTCATTTCGACCCGATATTCTTCTTGTTTTTTGGGTGAGTAATGAATCGGTATAATTAACTCGTAAACATCACTGGCAACTGTTAATTGGTGGTCTGCGATATACTTGATAAGCTTCTGTAAGTTGAGAAAATAATGCTCAGGTGAAAAATTATACGCGATACAAACATATCTGCCCTTAGGAATCGTTATGATTTCCATATCCGGCGTAATGGCAGAAATTTGTTTATTCGTCAATACAGGCGTAAAGATATGGCGGTAAGTCATTTCATCAATGCTGGTGTACGGCTGAAATGAAAAAGTGGCACCGTAGCTATTGTTCGTAAATCCATCTGCTGATTCGATAAAATTTTTTAATTTGCTGTAGGAGGCGTTGAGCACGTTTTCAGGCCCGATTCCCTCTGCCTCTGTCTGAATGATACGTGTTTCTTCTTCATCTAAAACAAACACCTCGCCGAGCGCAGGGTATTCCATCTGCCGTTTCATCCGCTTTTTCACCAGTGAAATGGTTTCTTCCAATGCTGATAAAAAGTCCAATTTCTCCCTGATTTGCTTCTCTTGCTCTGTATAAAAAGCAAATAGTTCTCCCATTTCTAAGTCCTGTGCCTTTTTCATCTCTTCTAAAGGTGTGCCGATATATTTCAATGATTTGATCAGATCCAGATGAATGAGCTGAGAATCTGTATAATAGCGGTAGTTGGTATCCGGGTCGACGTAGGCGGGTTTAAATAAATCAATTTTATCGTAATAACGGAGCGCTTTAATCGACACGTTTGCCAGTTTTGAAACTTCTCCAATTGAGTAATACGATTCTTTCATGCCACCACTCCTTCTATGATCAGTATAATGAAAAAGCGCATACTTTGCAGTACACAAAGAATGCGCTTTTTATTATGTGCTGGCTTTGAGATGTGCAGGCGCTTTCCAAGCAATGGTCAGCGCAATGCCTATGGCTAAAGCTGCCGTTGCAAAGTAGAATGGGTAGTTTACATCAATATCGAACAGCATTCCGCCGATAATAGGCCCGAATACATTGCCGATACTTGTAAACATTGAATTCATACCGCCGGCGAACCCCTGTTCATTTCCCGCAATCTTTGACAGATAAGTCGTTACCGCAGGCCGCATGAGATCAAATCCGACAAATACGGTGACTGTAACTAGCAGAATCGCAACATAAGAATTCACGAATGTCATTAAGAATACCAGGCTCGTCGAGAGAATTAAGCTATACCGAATTAAATGGATTTCGCCAAACCACCTTGTAAAGCGGTCGAATAAGACGACTTGCGTAATGGCGCCAACAATCGCTCCTCCTGTAATCATAATAGCAATGTCGCTGGCCGTAAATCCGAATTTATGGTCAACGAATAACGCAAATAAAGATTCAAATGACGCTAAACCAAAAGACGAAATCAGGATAATGAGAAAAGCAATGAAATACATGGGTGCAAAAATTCGTTTGAAGCCTGTCTTCTGCCCTTTTATGTCCTGATTTTCAGGATTTCGTTCCGGCTCGCGCAGCGTGAGCATTGATAAAATGGCTGCTAGCAAGGCAAAGGCTGCCGCAAAGAAAAAAGGCAAACGGGAATAGATTTCCGCTAAAAACCCCCCGATGCCAGGACCGATAATAAAGCCTGTTGAAATAGCGGCTGACATATAACCTAGCGCTTTCGGCCTTGTTTTAATGGTCGTGATGTCAGCGATAAAAGCCGTGACCCCAGGCATAATAAAGGCAGCGCTGACACCGCCAAGCATACGGGAGATAAATAAAACCTCAACTGTTTTTCCGATGCCGAATAAAAACTCCGAAACACTAAAGAACAACAGGCCGATCACGATCATAATTTTACGTCCGAAGCGGTCAACCCATCGTCCGCCTATTGGTGAAATAATGAGCTGTGTAACAGCGAAGCAGGCAACCATATAGCCGACCGCGGTGCCCGATAAATGCAACTCATTCATAATGGTAGGTGTTACCGGAATCACAAGTCCGATCCCCAAAAACGCAATAAATAAATTGGTTAATAATATTGTTAAGGTGATATTTTGTTTCTCCATGTAACTTCCCCTTTTTCGAAAGTGTATCCCTTATACTCTAATGCCTCCTCTTAGAGGAGAGTCAACGGATTTACAAAATCTTTACGGGACTAGCATATCAATGTGCCGCGGCAGGACTTGAATTACCGCGGGCGTATGAGTATAGACTTCTCCATCTGTATCAGCCTTTTTGACAGTGTCTGTTTCAATTTCGATACGAGAGGCCTGGATATAGGACAGCTCTCCGGTAAAACGATCAATTGTGCCCTGTTCCATGCTCATCAGCTCCCGCAATGCGGAGAGATTGGTGCCGCGGCAAATGAGGATATCGAGTAAGCCGTCATCTATACTGGCATCCGGCAGGGGAATTCGGTTCGTTCCAATGTATTGTCCGTTCATAACTAGCAGCATAACGGCTTCTTCTTTAATTTCTTTTCCATCAATTTTTAATGTCATCGGAAACGATCCGGCAGATGAGACTGTTCGGAGTGCACTTGTAAAATAGCTGATTTTTCCCAATAATGCTTTTGAGGTTTCGTTGATTTGATTCGACGTTTCTGTAATCAGACCGATCCCCCAGAAATTTAAAAAATAACGCTCGTTCATCTGACATACGTCTACGCTTGTTTTTTTTCCTGACACAAGTGCTTCCGCCGCCTTTGCGAGATTTTGAGGGATGCCCAGCACTCTTGAAAAGTCATTGCATGTTCCGCCGGGCAAAATCCCGACCGCAGGCTTTCTTTCTAAAGCGCTGATGCCATTAATGCATTGATGGACTGTACCGTCGCCGCCGAGAATAAAGACGGTGTCGACAGAATCATCAATGGATTGGCAAAAATAATACGCATCGTCTTTTTTCTTTGTCTGTCTAATGATCACCTCATCTAAAGCTTGTGATAATACCGGTACCACAGCCCCTAACGCTTTTTCTATATTTTTGTTGCCGGCATTTCCGTTATGAATCAGTAACGCTTTCCGGTGGCTCATACAAAACTGCTCCTTTATTTTACATCTGGTTATATAATCCCCTTTTTCTGTAAGCTGTAAACGGAGACCAAAAAAGTGTACGGTCAAGCAATGTTATTTGCCGATATGGGCGTTTCCTTGCTATCATAAGAACAGATGATGAAAAAGGAGAGGTCTTCATTGAACATGGACTTTAATTTATTTATGAATGATATTGTCCGCCAAGCGAGACAAGAAATTACCGCTGCCGGATACACTGAGCTGAAAACCGCTGAAGAGGTGGATGAGGCACTTACGAAAAAAGGAACGACGTTAGTCATGGTAAACTCTGTTTGCGGATGCGCCGGAGGAATTGCAAGACCGGCTGCATACCATTCCGTTCACTATGATAAAAGACCTGATCAGCTCGTTACCGTCTTTGCCGGACAGGATAAAGAAGCGACAGCGCGAGCGCGTGACTATTTTGAAGGATATCCGCCATCTTCTCCGTCCTTTGCGATTTTGAAAGACGGAAAAATCATGAAAATGGTAGAGCGCCATGAAATTGAAGGCCATGAGCCGATGGCAGTAGTGGCAAAGCTGCAAGAAGCTTTTGAAGAATATTGTGAAGAAGTATAAGACGAAAAACCCGGGTGCCTAAGCGGCCCCGGTTTTTTTATGCATAAAATCCCAAAGAGATATGAATAAATATTAAGAGATTATTCAATCCAATTATGCAATGAATCTATTTTTATCTAGTAATACCGTTGGAAAAATAAGCTTGAAGATAATTTTTAAAAATAGTATTGCATAAAAATGAGAAACTGTTTAAAATACAAATTAACGAATAAATATTCAAATACACCAAAAGTAATGAATACGGGGGAAATGGATCATGAAAAAATGGCTCTTATTACTTGTAGCTGCTTGCATCACCTTTGCATTAACTGCGTGCGGCTCAAGCAATTCAGGTTCAGAAAGCGGAAAGAAAAAATTAATTATGGGTACTTCGGCGGATTACAAACCGTTTGAATATAAAGAAGGAGATAATATTGTCGGCTTTGATGTAGAGCTGGCAAAAGCTCTGGCAAAGAAGGCAGGCTATGAAATTGAAGTGCAGGATATGGACTTCAACAGCTTAATTACAGCGCTTAAATCAAAACAGGTGGATCTCGTTCTGTCAGGAATGACACCAACGCCTGAGCGTAAAAAACAAGTTGATTTTTCCGATGTGTATTACACAGCGAACCATATGATTGTCAGCAAAAAAGACAGCGGCATTCAATCTTTGAAAGACCTGAAAGGAAAAACAGTTGGCGTTCAGCTTGGCTCTATTCAGGAAGAGAAGGGGAAAGAGCTTTCTCCGGAATATGGTTTTAAAACAGAAGACCGCAACAGAATTTCTGATTTGGTGCAGGAAATCAAATCTGACCGTTTCGATGCCGCGATTATTGAAGACATTGTTGCAGAAGGGTATTTCAAATCAAATGATGACCTGCAAGGCTTTGTGATTCCTGATGCGAAAGCGGAAGAAGCCGGTTCAGCAATTGCTTTCAGAAAGGACAGTGAACTGACAGACAAATTCAATAAAGCGCTCAAGGAAATGAAAGATAACGGAGAGCTTGAGAAATTGAAGAAAAAATGGTTCACTGGCGAGAAGTAAAAAAAAGCGGCTCAACTTTTTCGTTGAGCCTTTTTATTGAATAGGAAACTTTTTCCTGTAAGAAAAGGAGACAAAGGCTATGAATTTGGATTTTTCAGCAACGATCCCCCAAATTCCTTTTATATTAGAAGGCTTGGCAATTACATTAAAAATTGTTGTTGTATCTGCTATTATCGGACTTATACTCGGTATTGTGCTAAGCTTATGCAAGATCAGCACATTCCGCCCGTTTATCTGGATCGCTGATTTTTATACATCAGTGTTCCGAGGCACGCCTTTAGTGCTGCAGCTTATGATTGTCTATTTTGGCCTTCCTCAGCTGCTCGGATTTCAAATTGACCAGTTTTGGGCTGCGGTTGTCGCATTGTCTTTGAATTCCGCCGCTTATGTATCGGAAATTATCAGAGCCGGAATCAATGCCATTGATAAAGGGCAAAAAGAAGCTGCTGTTGCACTCGGTGTCCCGTATGGAAAAATGATGAAGGATCTGCTGCTGCCGCAGGCCTTCAAAAATATATCACCTGCAATTGTGAATGAATTAATTACGTTAACAAAAGAATCGGCGATCGTCACCGTCATCGGGCTTGGTGATGTCATGAGACGCGCATATCAAGCTGGCGCCGCCACTTACAATTACCTTGAGCCGCTTATTATCGCGGGATTGATTTATTATGTGCTTGTCCTGATTTTAACGTTTATCGGCAAGGCTGTAGAAAGGAAGCTGAAATCCAATGATTAAGGTTGAAAAGCTGTCAAAATCATTTGGGAAACACGAAGTATTAAAAAACATTTCAACAACAATCGCTGAGGGTGAGGTTGTTGCCGTGATCGGTCCTTCAGGCTCAGGCAAATCAACGTTCTTACGCTGTTTAAACCTGTTGGAAAAGCCTAACGGCGGAACCATTACAATAAAAGACACAGAGATTACGAAGCCAAAAACCAACACATTAAAGGTCCGGGAAAACATCGGGATGGTTTTTCAGCATTTTCATCTCTTTCCGCACAAAACGGTTCTCGAAAACATCATGTACGCGCCTGTCAATGTAAAAAAAGAATCAAAACAGGCTGCAAAGGAGAAAGCTGAGGACCTGCTCCGCAAAGTCGGTTTGTTTGAAAAGCGAAATGACTATCCAAACCGTTTGTCTGGCGGACAAAAACAGCGTGTCGCGATTGCCAGGGCTCTTGCGATGAATCCGGACATCATGCTGTTTGACGAGCCGACCTCCGCCCTTGATCCAGAGATGGTCAAAGAAGTGCTACAGGTCATGAAAGAGCTGGTCGAAACCGGCATGACCATGGTGATTGTCACACATGAAATGGGCTTCGCAAAAGAAGTGGCAGACCGTGTGCTGTTTATGGACCAAGGAATGATTGTCGAAGACGGCAATCCG